>JALNYB010000138.1 GCA_023230065.1 Candidatus Methanomethylophilaceae archaeon | reverse complement strand
CCTTTGCATAGCCCGGTAGTGCGGCTGACTTGTAATCAGCAGGTCTGGAGTTCGAATCTCCAAGGTGGCTCCAATCTTTATATACTATGACTTTTTGAGCTTATAAAGAATCGCTATTTTTTCGGTTGGGCTTTTTTTCGAGGCCACAACGAGGCCACAAAATCGATTTTTTTCTCGAAAGATAATTTGTCAGCAGGTCCAAAACAACAAGAAAATGGCTTTGGAACTGCTTTTTTAACGATAAATAAGCAGGTCCAAATGCGTATTCCGGATCGGTTGCACAGAAAGACTCCGATCGCACTGCGCCATGATTTCTTTGGAACGAATTGAAACTTGTAATCGCACCTACGCCGACTGAACCAAATTGCTCCCGTAACCATGATAAACGCTCCATGCATCACGAAAACATGGACCGAGAGACAGATATCTCCGATTGGGAAGAACTTCTTTCCGATGGCGAGAATATCATCGACTATGATTTCACCGAGGCTGCAGAGTATTGGTGCGATGCATTAGATGAGGTCCCCGAAGAGCATTTCGATGAAGCCTACCGCAGGATTCTCGATTCGATGGAAAACTCGTTCGTCCACAGAACGTGGAAATCCGCTGAGGGCATCAACATCGACGGCATGGATGAACTGGCGTTCGTAGTCAGCATTTGCAGTCCCGATCGGTACGAGCTCATGCCAGAATTGGTCAAGAGACTCGAAAAGCATCTTGGTGACATGAAACGCTTCGATTACGTTTCTGAATTATTGGATCTTGCCGTCCTCTTCTCTAGAGTGACATTTGATGTCGATACATATCTCGACTCATACAGCGACATGTGCAAACTGATCATCGGATTCTGCGACAATATTCTTGAGATGAAGGACAAGATCTTCGAGAACAATCCGGATCAAGAGATGATGGATGCTGCAATGACCATCGCTGTGGCCTTCAAGGGTGCGTTCTCCGATCTTGGAGAGGCCATTGATGAACAGCAGGCCAAAATAGTGTATCAAGAAGTCCTCCGGATCGGGTTCGACTGGATGGAAGTTGATGATAGACCATATCTCAATGATATTGCCTCATTCTACGACAGCCTTTCAGAAGCCGCATGTTCTGGACCTACGGCAACCATCACTGATAATCGGAATTGGATCATACGCAGATTCATGAACGCATATCTTGGGAAACAATGACTTCCATCAATCGCTGACCTTTTTCACTTCGGTATAAGCCTGCTTCACTAGATACATGACGGAATCCAGGTCTGTGTCCGGACTTACTTTAACGAGCCATGTAAGCTTTCCCCATGCGTTACTGGTTATGTCCTTGGACATCCCGTATGGATCTTTCAATTCCTTTCTTTCATTATTCAGGCAGATATCAAAGTCCTTCCTGTGAGCATTCGTGACTTCTGCAAAACGCTGATTGTTCACCTTGAACTTGATACCAGTTTTAGAGATTATTATACAAACGCCCGGGAGCTCAGTGATCAAATCCCTCAATCCCACATATTTCTCGTACAATGCATCTTTCTTTGTGAAAATAACATCGTCTGTATATGCTGTGATCACATCTAAAACGCCCTTGGATCTCTCACTCATATTGAATGTCTTCACCGAGCTGGTCTTCTTCTTGTTTTCCAACTTGTTGAAAGAAATGATGTGGCCGTATTTTTTCAGCTCCCAAAGCTCGAAAGCCATGTCGTTAAAACTCGTGGATTGGATCTGCCTGTAGTTGAATTCCGGAGAAATGAATACCACTCTGGTCTGGGACCAATCGAAGTCTTTGCAGGAACGAGCTTCACCGGTTTCGCTGTTGTATAAGAGGACGAATTTCTCTTTGCGATCAAGAAGTGCAGCAAGGTAAGTGAACCCCTGATCTACAAGTCCTTTGTCAATCAGATTTTTATCTTCAATCAATACAAAGGAATTAGATTCCGAATCATACCCTACTGAATCGACCCTATTCGACTCGTCAATAATAAATTCTGTAGCAAGGAACTTGATGTTGAGAAGTGCTTCCATATTGTTCTCGACAAAGGTCTGGAGCTCCTTCTCATCAGAAAAACCTGAATTCTCAATCGCCTTTGGCGCCCCGGCACTAATATCGAAAAGCATCTTACAACACCGACTATGTGATTAACGAAAAACAGACACTTTAACCTTCGTATCGTGTGTTTACTCATATTATCATAGTATTCTGAAATAATACAAGGTTGAGAAATGAAAACAGTTTGGAAATCGTTTGGACAATATCAACGTCTGTCTTTGCCGCCTATGACAAAACTAAGGTCTTCTGATCCCGGGACGATCTTGAGATACTCCACAGAATCACTGTCATCTTTCTTCTTCCTCGGGGACCTCTTCGCCGAACCGGTCTTCTGATCTGGTTTTGCTTCCTCTTCGTCCGAGGACCCGTTGATGATGTTGCCATACATTTCCAGGGTCCTGCGGCTCTGATCCGCATCCACCATCGTGTAGTAGCCAAGGGTTGTCGATACATTGGAATGGCCGAGAATGCACTGAAGTGTCTTCGGGTCCACGTTGTACCTGGTGATCAAGATTGTAGGGAGAGTTCTTCTGAGCATGTGGGGCGAAATGTGTGCGATACCGTTCTTCTTGCACATGTAGCTCAAGTGCGAGGATATAGTATCCGGGAACAGTGGTGTCTCGGGGTCCTCACAGCACGTGAACACGTAACCCTTGCCGCAGATCTCATGCATAGCGTACAGGGCCGCCCTGTCATCGTGCATGATTGGGATCTTCCTGTTTGACATCTCCGACTTCGCATCGCCGAGTATCAGCCCTACTCCGGGCGTGTACACGAGACTGTGACGTATCTGGATCACACTCTCGATGAAATCAACATCCTCCCATCTGAGCCCTGCAATCTCTCCTCTTCTGCACCCAGTATGGAGCATGAGGTTGAACAGCGTTCTCCACATCGGCGATTCTTTCTCAACGCATTCCTGGAAGCGGAGTACCTCGACCTCGCTCAGGGCCTTGCCCTGCGGAG
>JALNYB010000137.1 GCA_023230065.1 Candidatus Methanomethylophilaceae archaeon | reverse complement strand
AGCATCATAAGTCCTTCTGTTAGTATGCCTTTATTGACAGCATATACTCCGAAGGCGAGGACAAGTATCGAGATCATCAGCTTTATAAGATTAAATTGGGTATCTTTACCAACAATGGCATGATATCCTAATACAAATGACAATGTGGCAAATGCCAATATGCCAGCAGTTGATACGAGTACATTCGCATATTCTGCATCGGAGTAAAATATTTTATTGCTGATATAACGCACATATTCTTTTCTTGAAGTAATGGATATCATGGACCACAATCCGAATGTTAGGAATATCACGCCGGCCATCATTACAAATAGTCCGAAGAGGGCGTTGTATTCCGAGTTACTGGTATAATTTACAAACACCGCAAATATCGAGAATATCATCGTTGCAATAGCATAGACATATTGTTTCCTAACATAGAAGATGATCGAACATGCCAAAAATTCTGCAATGAAGAATAAGATTACAATTCCCAACTCGGAATAACCGAATGACAATTCTGCAATAGAGAATATCATTACAGACAATCCCATAAGCATTAACAATACACCTTCTGTGATCTGTCTGACCCTCAGGATAAGGATTGAGAAAATCACTGTAATCGCAGCAAATACCATTTTGATGATATTGAATGTAACATAATCTATATTCAGTCCAAAATAAGGAGCTAAAGATTCCAAACTGGATAATATCAAAAGAATACCGATAACAGTAGAGGCAGCCGTAGGCATGAGCGCATATTGACTGAAATTTACATAATATTCATATTTCAGCGAAGCCTGGCCATCTTTCACATACCTGAATTGTGATCGGTTTTAAAAATGATTGTTATCATATTATTTGAAATCGAATCATAATAACGGTATTATTGTCGATAATGCCTCAGAACCATAATTCTGTATCCATTCTAAAGTTCCGCGGAACACATATTCAACACCCATTGCAGCGATAAGCAGACCTATGATCTTAGACAATATGTTGATCGTATGCTCCCCGACATATTTCATTATGATCGGTGCACCTCTCAATACCATCCATACAAAAGTCAAGGCTATTATACCTGCCACTATGACCGGAAGAATCCCATATTCATTGGAAAATATGACTGAAGCCGTGATGACACCAGGTCCGGTCAGAATAGGTGTAGCGATTATGATCCAAGCCGCGCCCTTTTCGCCACCCAGCTTATACATATTGAGTCCGAATATTATCTCCATGGACATCAAGATCAAGATCAGACCACCAGCTACGCGGAAACTCTCCATCGTGGTGCCGAATATATCCATCAAGTTAGGGCCGACGAACATGAACACGAATAGAAGTATGGCCGCTACTAATATCGATTTGTTAGCGTAGGATTTGATTACCTTATCATCTAATCCTTTGGTTATGGATAGGAATACAGGTAAACTCGCAAATGGATCCAATATAAAGAACAATGATACAGATAGTGTTATTATAGTTGCGACATCCATAAATCACCCATTCCTAACCCACGATATAGAGTTTTCTCTGGAACACTATAAAACTATACTTTAGATGAATTGAGATCAGAGAAATCCCTTATAAGTCAACACTTCGGTATCGTAGATGTTCTTGATCGCACCATATCCTAATATCAATCCAACAATGATTATCGGCACACCAACAGTATAATAAATAATGTCTCCGGAAAGGAATGGATACATCGAAAGTGCAAAGAACATCAGTCCCCCAACTGCACACATAGACCAATATTTTTCTTTATACGCAATTATACATGCAAATAGCATTCCTATACCGAACATGATATCCAATATCTCTACTCCACCCAACCCTTGTGCCAGTGCAGAAGCTGAAAAAGTAAATGTGGATGATCCGAACATCAGAGACATCATACCCGAAGTTATGTTGCCTCCCCAAAATGCCAAAACTGCATAATAAATGATGATGGCGGACATGATTATCTTCGCTACGTTATACGGAATGTAATCTATTGTCATGAAATGAAGTGTATTGTTCAGATAATACAATCCAACCATTATAGATAGCAGTGACATTATGACAAATCCTGCTGAACTCACAGATTTAGCGGCATTCTTCGCCCTTATATCATTCTGCCAAGAATATCTCTCCTTGTCAGTGCATAAAGCATACCAAACCGATACACCGTGTATTAGAAAAAATACACCCGTAAGGGCACAGGTGATACCCATCACTATCGAATTCGCATCTCCAGAAAATAAGGAGTGTATCGTGAATCCTACGCCTCCGATGAATGTTCCGCAGAATAACAGATAATCTTTCCTGCACATGAATACGAAAGATATGAATAACAACGTTATTCCTATCAAGACGTCCATTATTATCAATCCGTTATTTCCAGTAATTAGCGCTGTTACTGAGAATACCGCGGTTGATGTTCCAATGAGGATCATGGATAATCCTTCAAGAACGGATTTCTTATTCAGAGTGTACATTCCCAGGACAAGTACGAAACTCATCATTATTGCCTTGGTAAGATTGTATGTATCATTATTTAATATGGTGAAATTCAATACTACATTGAGATAGTACACACCTATGACGATCATCAACATTCCTAAAAGTATCATTCCAGGAATGATGGCTCCATAGCTATCTCTGTTGTGATATCCATGAGGTGTGAACGGCACGTTCATATTGCCCACATGATGTTTTGCCGATATAACTATTGACTCGTTTTCATAAAGACATTGATTTTATTGTGAACAATTATTCTTCTTTCATCTCGATGAAGTTCTTTTTCGGTTCTCCGCATATAGGACACACCCAATCTTCAGGTAGATCCTTCCATTTAGTGTTGGGCGCAATTCCATCTGAGGGAATCCCTATTGTCTCATCATAAATGAAACCGCAAACTGGACAAACATATTTCGTCATTTTTAATCACTCTAATATCGATTATATGATATTTAATAAAGCCATACCTTGACGAAAATCGCTTTCAAGATATGGCGATATTGTTTTCAATCCATTTCGGCTTCCTCGAATTGAC
>JALNYB010000136.1 GCA_023230065.1 Candidatus Methanomethylophilaceae archaeon | reverse complement strand
ACAAATAAATGGAAATTAATATGTTTACTGAGGGCTAGGATTTGCATCCGTTACTCCGGAATTCGTCACAGTAGGTTCTGAGTCGACTTCCTTTGCCGGTTCCGTCTTGATCTCTTTCTTCGGCTCTTCATGAACATATTTGTGTTCTACCGGAGGAATTATCTTCTTGGCGGTGGATTTTCCGTTTTCTGTCAACGGGAGCAATTTCTCCATATACTCTGTCTTCTTTGGACAATCGACGAATGCATACTCTATTACATCACGGAAGTTTGCTACAGTGTAGATCTCCATCGTGTCGTAATATTTCTGAGCGATCATCACATCGTTCCTGTTATCCTCTGGAATCAGAGCGATCTTTATGCCGGATGCTGCCGCAGCTTCCAATTTCGCGGTGACTGCACCAACAGGCAATACCTTTCCCCTGACACTCAAGCTTCCGGTCATTGCCATATCCTGACGTATCGGAATACCTTCCATTGCTGAAAGGATGACGGTTGCCATCGTAATGGATGCACTGTCTCCCTCGACTCCATCATAAGTACCGATGTACTGAAGATGGATATCACTGTCTGCAAGGTTTTTCGATGTATATTTCTTGATGACTGCAGATATATTCTCGACAGCTTCCTTTGCGATGTCACCGAGACGTCCTGTAGCAATCAAGCGTCCGCCCTTCTTCACTTGTGAAGGAGACACTTCTGCAACAATAGGCAGAACGATACCCGAATATTCGGACATTCCTGAATCTGCGCCTATTGCTGCGAGACCGTTGATCATTCCGACCTCGGTTCCCTCTGTATTGAAGAGCTCGTATGCCTTGCTATGCTCGATGTAACGATCTGCGACCTGCTGTTCAAGACTGCGTGCTGTAGCCTTTGCAGTGAGAACATCATCCTTTGTAACGATACCTGCTTTCCTCTCTACTGCTATATCACCCGAGACACGTATGAGTCCTCCGAGTTCTCTTAATCTCAAGGTAAGCTCGTCTTTCTTTCCGGAACGGCGCTCTGCCTCTTTGATTATCTCTCCTACTGCATACTTGTCGAAGTGAGGGATCTTTCCATCCTTCGTGACTTCCTGTGCAATGAATCTTGTGATAGACATACGGTTCTCATCGGTCTCAGGCATAGTGCTACGCATGTAGACCTCGTAACCGTATCCTCTTATTCTTGACCTGAGTGCAGGATGCATTCCTTTGATTGCATCCATGTTTCCTGCACAGACCAAGATGAAATCACACGGTACAGGTTCAGACTTGACCAACGCACCGGACGACCTTTCGGACTGACCTGTGATGGACATCTTCTTCTCCTGCATAGCGGTGAGAAGAGCCTGCTGCGATTCCATTCTGAGAAGATTGATCTCATCGATGAACAAGACTCCTTTGTTAGCCTTATGGATAGCCCCAGATTCTAATCTGTCGTGTGAGGGGGTCTCTAGACCTCCGCTCTGGAAGGGATCGTGTCTTACATCACCTAAGAGTGAACCTGCATGTGATCCGGTCGCATCTACGAAGGGAGGCAGATCTGAAAGATCATGACCTACCAATACTTTGGGCACGATCATTATCTCTTTTGTCTGACCCATCGGGTTCCTCACGAACATCAAGACGATCATAACACCGAATAGTGCTATCAATAGTATCGTCCAGTTATTCCAAAGAAGCATGCCTAAAAGTCCCAGGATCATTATTCCTACGCAGGCATAGATGTACATAGAACTCTTCTGGTTCTTCATCTGTGCAGCCTGTATTTTCTGTTCTGCGACCACTGCTTTTCCCTGACCTGCAGGGAAGGTCCTTATTCTAGGTTCATTGACGTCTTCTGGATTGTGGTATGCAACTATGTCCTGAAGATCTTCTTTGGGAAGATATTCGATCATAGAATTGGCAAGCATTGACTTTCCGGTTCCGGGATCTCCGATAAGCATTACATGCCTTTTTTGAGATGCGGCCTTCTTCATCACTTCAACAGCTTTTTCCTGACCGATGACACGGTCTGAAAGCTTCTCAGGGATCTTGATCTCTTTGGTAGAAGTGAAGGTCTGTTGCTCGACCCAATCCTCGAGAGGTACAACGGTTGGCTTTGTATTATCAACTGTTTCCATAAACTCCCCTCTTGTAACTAACCTTAGTTTGTACTCGTATATAATGGTTTATGCTAATACTTTCGGTACGCACATCCATTTCTCTTAGTTTTTTATAAAAGCCCATTTTACAACTGAGCCTTCTTGTTTTCTTTTCTGATAGTGTAGATTACTATTCCAATTATGATTATGACTATCGCTGCCGCAACGATCATAGGATAGATATCCGCATCATACCATGGATCTGCATCGTATTTTGTATCTGCAAGAACAGGATAATCAAGTGCCAACGTCGCTCCTGTAGAAGGCTGAAGACCTGCTTGGTGTTCAGCCATGAATGTATCAATACCTACAAGGAAATATGCATTTGATGCTGCATCATTCCACGTGCTGTCGAGTGCATACCATGAACCGTTGTCCATTTTGATGTAATTCCATGCATGTGCTTCCATACTCGGAACGGCATATCCGTAAATCATGATACAATCGATATCATACTTCTCACAAAGAGCCAAAATGGTCTTTGAATAACCGTTACACACAGCATAATGATCAGATGCCACCAACACACCATAGATATCGTGTGCATATGGACTTTCTTTATCTGTTCCTGCATTCGGATCATAAATCGCAGTATCCAGAACATACTTATTGATCGAACCGACCTTGTCGCGCGTCGTGCCTGATGTTGTGAATGAATCCAATGCATCATTGACGGCATCGATCTTCTTTTGAAGTTCGTTGACATCTGTCGTATCAACATCATCCGCATATGCCGGATCGATATGTGCTGTGATCTCCATCGTTGTGTATCCGATCGTATCGCCGGATGTCAAATAATTATGATCATACGTCAATTTGCTATCTCCCCAAGTACATATGGCAAGGGGATCGCTCAACTGAAGAACATAAAATGCATCATCCAAAAAACCGT
>JALNYB010000028.1 GCA_023230065.1 Candidatus Methanomethylophilaceae archaeon | reverse complement strand
ATAAACGTGTTGGGAATATATTCGAGATAATTGAGAAAAAACAATTGAATTTAACACAATACGCATCGGTATGAGATATTGATGATATTTTGAAAGTTAAAGCTTGATAAGACTGCCCCTGACAACTGTCCATGGGACAATCTTATCGAATTATGTATTTGACTTATAGAGTATATATAAAGAGCACTCGAAAAATAGGTCAAATATCAATTATTTTCCTATCATTTAGATCTACGCCCTTTGATACTACATGAGCGAAATATGCCATCAGGAATCCTCCGAAGACCTCACTTACTATCATTGCTATCCATAGAGACCCCAATGTTCCCACTGTGTATGCCATGACGAAAAATGACCCTGTGAGCACTGTATTCCTTATCAGCGTCGATACCATTGTGACATTGGCACGATTCATAGACAACAATAATGCCTGTCCGGTGAATACCAATGCCATGAACGGCACCAATACTGCAAAAGAATAGATCATTCTTACCGTTTCATCATGCATGTACAACATATCTGGGGCGTATGTGAAGGCCGAAGCGATATAACCGGCCCCCAATGCCATTATTGCCGACAGTACAATCAACCAGATCAATGATAATTTAAGAGAATAACGATAGGCCGTGTATATCAGATCGTATCTCTTCATTCCGAATTCTGCAGAACATGCTGATACCATGGCTGCACCCAAGGCCTGTGTGGGTATCATCAGAATGAATGCCAATCTCCATCCTATCGTGTAAATGGCTACAGCATCTGTTCCGCCGATCATGATCACACAAATGTTATTGCCTATGTTGAAGACACTCATTATGATAAGCTCGATAGATTCAGGAAGACCTACATTGAGGATCTCCTTTTGAGAACTGATATTGAACCTCATTGCACTTAGCTTCAGTTCGAGAAACATTCCTTTCTTTGCAAAATACCAATATAGTCCCAATATCACCGAAGCTGCAAACGCTATGACAGTTGCCCAAGCAGCCCCTGCGACACCCCATCCAAAAGTGTATATGAATATGGGATCAAGAACGAGGTTTATTATCGCGGCCAGGATCTGGATGTAAACAGATTTCCTTATAGCACCTTCTCCTCTGAGGATACCTGACAGCATTCCGCTCATGAGGATCAATATAGTGGACATGTAGATCGGATATGCATATGCCAGAGAATCCTCGATCGCGCCACCTGCACCTATGGCCATCAACAAAGGTCTTGCTGTCAGCAGAAGTATCGGCGTTAAGATTACCCCTATGATGATCATCATCGTAATGGATTGAGATGCCAATAAACTCGCTCTATGTCTATCATGCTTCCCGATGTTTCTTGCGATAGAGGCAGCCGCACCTATTCCGAGGCCATTACCGATACTTACTGCAATCGAATAAATCGGATAAACGATACCCAGTGCAGCCAATGCCGAACCTCCGAGGCCAGTCACCCAAATGCTGTCGACTATGTTATTTCCCTGCTGAACTATGAAAGCTACCGCTATAGGTATCGAAAAAAGCAATATTGCTTTCTTCGGGTCTCCAAGCATTGTTTGGACATCCTTTGTAGCGGAAGTATCCTCCATATTCCCACCGTAGATGCCTTAAGTAAAAAATGATTGGCTTTAACACCTTAAACATTAAATCATACTTCATGTTAAACGTTCCATATGCGAATAGCGGCCGTTCTGCAGGACAGATGTCAAAATAAGAAATGCAATAAGGAATGCGTTAATTTCTGTCCTCTTATGAGGACAGGTGTAGAATGCATAACATTTGGTGAAAAAGGTAAACCTATCATTTCGGAAACACTGTGTCAAGGCTGCGGCATATGTATCAACAAATGTCAATTCGGTGCTATCAAGATCATCGGCCTTGCAGACGAGCTTAAAGACGAAATGGTCCACCAATATGGCGAGAACTCGTTCCGTCTATACAGATTGCCAGTTCCTAAAAAGGGCCTTATCACCGGTATCCTTGGACCAAACGGTATCGGAAAGACGACGGCCATAAAGATCCTATCTGGAATAGAAATACCTAACCTTGGAAATTTTAATGAACCTCCCGACAAAGAGGCCGTTCTAAAACATTTCGCAGGAACGGAACTTCATGATTATCTGGAAAACGTATATGCCGGAAAAACGAAGATCGCGATGAAACCACAGTATGTGGACAAACTTCCGGAGAATGTAAAAGGTGTCGTCAGAGACCTTCTTGGAAGGGTCCAAGAAAGAATGACACTCGAAGAAGCCGCCAAGGCCTTCGATCTTGATGAAGTACTTGACAGAGAATTATCTAAACTCTCAGGAGGAGAACTTCAGCGCTTGGCTATGGCTGCCACGATGATGAAAGAAGCAGATGTTTACTTCTTCGATGAACCAACATCCTATCTTGATATCTATCAGAGAGTCAAGATGGCTAGACTCATCAAAGAACTCAGCAAGGACAAACAGGTGATGGTAATTGAACACGACCTTGCCATACTTGATTATCTGGCAGATAATGTAAGCGTCGTTTACGGTTCCGAAGGCGCTTATGGAGTATTCACTCTTGCAAGACAGGTCAGAACCGCTATCAATGTCTATCTGGATGGTTACCTTCCGGAAGAGAACATCAAATTCAGGGAAAGACCGATCGAATTCGAATCCGCCCCCATGGGAAGAACACAGTGGAACACACCCGACCTGATCGAATTCGAACATATATCAAAAGATTTCGGAGAATTCAAACTCGATATCGATAAAGGATCTGTGAAGATCGGAGAATCCGTCGGTATCGTAGGGCCTAATGCGACAGGAAAGACCACTTTCGTGAAAATGCTCGCCGGTGTCATTGAACCGGATGAGGGAAAACTGAACACGATGGTAAAAGTAGCCTACAAGCCTCAGTATATCAACGGCGATTACGATGGCACGGTTCAGGAACTATTATTCGCCCAAGCATACGACACTGTGAACTCAAGTTTCTTCGAGGGAGAAGTATTGGTTCCATTGAGTATGAAAACACTTATGGAAAAGGACGTCAAGACTCTCTCGGGCGGAGAACTTCAGAGATTGGCCATCACGATCTGTTTAGCAACAGAAGCGGATATATATCTTTTCGATGAACCTTCTGCCTACCTTGATTCCAATCAGAGGATGAATGCCGCAAAGACCATCAGAAGAATGATGGAGAAAACAGGCCGTAGCGGAATGATCGTGGACCATGACATCTATTTCATCGATATGGTATCAGATTCGCTTATGGTATTCGGTGGAGACCCTGGACACCATGGTATCGGGGAAGGTCCGTTCGATATGAGGATTGGAATGAACAAGTTCCTTTCAGCAGTAGATATAACATTCAGAAGAGACGCAGATACACATAGGCCCAGAATCAATAAACCGGACTCCAGATTGGACAGGGAACAGAAATCCAAAGGCGAATACTACTACGCCCAACTCTGATATCTCTTGAATATCGCTCAACTTTACTCACATAACACTTTGTGTGAGTTCCGGATACATCGCCATGAGCGCTAAATACATCACGTATATTGCGAATAAAAGCACTCCTTCCGATCTTCTGATCCTATCCCCACTCCTGATTATAATGTACATCAGAACCGTCATCAGGATCATAATTGGCATATGGAATACAAGCATGTAATGAGTTATCGGAACAGTTGTGAATAACAATCCTATACCGAGTGCGAAAAAACAATTGAATACTATGCTTCCAACAATGTTACTTACAACCAACTCATTCTCATGACGATAAGCTGCTACCAAACATATGCACAATTCAGGCAATGAGGTTCCAACTGCCACTACAAGCAATCCTACCAACAGATCCGATACACCCAAGATGGCGGACAGTTCTACAGCACCTTTGATGAATGCCTGAGCACCAAAATACAATACAACGATACCGACAATGACCAATATGCAACTGATCCACATCGGAGTTGTATTGTGCTCAGCCTCCAATATATCCGGATCTATTGTTTTCTCTACATTAGGAGCATCCTTCTTCAAATAATACACGGCACCGACGAATATGAAAAGTGAAACAACTAAGATTATACCCTCGACCCAACCGAGAGATCCCCTGAGTGCCATCACTGTAATGACCGCAGTAGATATTAGCATTGAAATAAGTTCGAATCTTATTTGTTTATAGCTACAAATGATAGGAGATATTATTGCGGCTAGAGCTATCGCGAGCCCTATGTTCGCAATGTTGCTTCCTACGATATTCCCTACGATGATCTGCGGGTTTGCAGAACTCACCAAGGAAGTTATTGCTTCAGGGGCAGAAGATCCGAATGCCACAACAGTAAGACCGACCACGAATGGCGTGACTCCCAACCTTAGTGCCATCTTCTTAGCGCCGTCGACCATCCATTCTGAACCATAATAGAGAAGGATGATTCCGATCGGTATCCCAAGCAACAACCATGACATCAATCTCTGTATATGTTCAATCATTTAACCATTTTCTATAGGTGTGGCTCATTTAGCAATGATGTTAATTATATAATTATAAATACAGTTAACTTACTTTAACCGCATGGAAAGGATGGGAAAGGCCGATACTCATGTTCATACAGAGTATTCTGGTTTTACCGGTCTAGGTATTTTAAAGTTCCCTGAATCGGTAACTATGCCTGAAAAACAGGTAGACCGCGCAAGAAAGAACGGAATGGACGTTCTTTGTATTACAGATCACAATGAAGTTGCCGGTGGTTTTGTAGCTCAAAAATATGCCAAACAATTCGACGATATCGAAATCATAGTCGGAGATGAGATAATGACCAATGACGGAGAGATCATAGGTCTTTTCCTAACAGAAAAACCGAAATCGTTCATTTCCATAGAAGAAACAGTTGATGAGATCAGAGAACAAGGCGGACTCACTATTGCGCCTCATCCTTTCAGTTTCCATGTACATGGATTGAAAGAAAGGATCTTCGATATAGATCTTGACGGATTTGAAGTTCTAAATGGCGGTCATCCAGATGCATATTCCAACTATTTCGCGCAGCGCGTGATGGACAAATATCCTGGAAGATGGGCGCCTATCTCCGCAAGCGACGGACATTCCAATTATACTGTGGGATATAATTGGACAGAATTCGAAGGTCGCACGGCAGAAGATCTGAGAAAAGCCATCCTCGATAAAAAAACTGTTCCGAAAGGGGTCGTCACACCTGTATTGGGATCGGTACAATGGAGCCTGGAGGTCGTAATGGGTGGAGAAAAACTCATGTACAAAGCCCTTAAGCACAAACTTCCTGGAGACAATGCTCTTGTTGAAAAGATAAATAATCTCACAGATCTGAAGAAGATCGCCGGCATCATCGGCGGAGCAATGTATACCTTCCCCCCTATAATGTTCCTGGCAACACTATTAAGCACTTCTTATCTCAACCGCGGTGCAAAACGTATGCTGAAAGATACAGAACAAAGACTGAAAGATATCGAAGATATCCTCGCTAACATTCCCAACGCACCCAATCGTCCGGAATGATCTTATTCAAACATAGCTTTTATTAACGAACACTCTGGTATTATTTTGATGATATCATGCCTTCCACAGTAATATCAAAAATGAATACGTGTTCAAAGACCAGCAAAGTCACAGTGACTCTGCGTGAAGATGGCGACCTTGATGTCAAAATCGTCTCAGACTGTCCACATATTCAAGAATATGCTGAAAAACTTACAAAAATAACAGCTGAAGATGCTGTAGACTTCTCGAAGAGTAAAATTCAAGACCCGAATATAAGATCAAGCGTATCTGCACCGTGCCTTACACCAAACGCAGTATTCGATGCGGCATGGATGGAATTAGGAATGCTTTCGAAGTCATTAGTAAAAAAGGTAGAAAATAACAACTTAGACTTCATTCATAATGAATAATATTATGACAAAAAATATTCAGATATACAAAATATCTGTGAATATCCCAGAAGAATATGCAGATTAGCTAATGGATTCAATCAATAACATCATGGAACCCATATATCCTGGTTATGAGAGGGCGTTTACTACGTTCGATGTAAAAGGAACGTGGAAAACGTTGGAAGGATCTCATCCTTATAACGGAAAAACAGGAGAAATAACCATAGCCGACGAACTCAGAGTAGAATTCGCAGCATATGATAAAGATCTGGAATCGATTATCAACAAAATAATCGAAATCCATCCCTATGAAGAACCTGGAATCGATGTTATACCTATGATCGGTTGGAAGGACCTTATTCGTCCTTGAGTTTCACAGTGTATATCCCGTCAAATGTCTTCTGAAGTTTAAAGATCTTATTACTCTGCTTTCTGAATTTGAGATCTTCCTCTGACAGAATGCCCATCTCATAATACTCATCAAGAGCTTGATCTCCTGCATCATAATCAAATCTGACCCCTACAAGAACATTGACCTTATAATTACGACAATTTAACCTCTCGGGTATATGACCATCACTCTTTGCAAACAACTCTTTCTTGATCTTCGGTATAAGTGCCAAGCATTCGTTGCAGCACTCTAGACATTTGTCGTAATCCTTGGCTCCAAAATATGCGGGAATAAGTTCTTCTAGAATATTGAATTGCTCGATATCGTGCATCTTGATCTGTCTGCTGTATTCTCCGACAACAATTGCAAATTTGTAGTTTTCATCTTCATTAGCTTTTAAAACAATCGATTTAAGGAATGCATATCTGGACGAAGTATCAGATTCCTTGAGATATCTTCCTAATTTGACCTTTTCCTGGTCATTAAGACCGGTATACCATTTTCCAAGATCGACATCAACGATCTCTGGCGGCACATCCTTAGACTTATTGAAAAGCATATACCTATATCTTCTAACTGATAATAAAAACTTCACTTCTTTGTGCAGTCATCAACGAATATCACACGATTGCCAAGAGCATGCTGATGTTTCTGACTGAGCATCCTAACGTTCCAGTCCATATGTCCGATGAACTCCGATTTTCTATGCTCACAGACACGCCCGCAATGAGGACATGAGAAATCATGGCATGGTTCAGGAGACAATATCAAATCCACAGAATCCCCGTACTTTGAGGTGACAGCTTCTTTGAGCCGACTCTTCTCTCTTTCTTCCTCCATTATTGTCATATCATAAGGAAGAGTTATGTGGAATTCTATATGGAGTACACTTCCGTATTTTATTATCCTGAGGCTGTGTATATCGATCCAATCCTCGGACCTATGCTCATTCAAACAATCTACAATATTGGCAAGTATCTCCTCGTCGGCCTTGTCCATTATATCATCCAATGATGAATGGATGACTCTCACACCCGTGATTATTATCAACGAACCAAACAGAAGTGCTATTCCGGGATCCATCCACCATACATTTATGTTCATTTGCATTGCGATGAAAACAACTGACAAACCGAGTATGATACCGATCGAAGAATACGTATCGGTACATAGATGCCTTCCGCTGGCCTCTAGAGCCGGTGATCTGTTTTTCTTACCTTTGGCGATGGCGGCACGCCCTACAACATAATTTGCCAATGCAGCAAGAGCGATCAGAACTAGACCGATATCCAGATCAGATATGGGCTTGGGATTAATTAGATTCAATATTGATTCATATATGATCAACAATCCTGCGATGGTGATCATAGTACCTTCAATAGAAGATGATATTACCTCTATCTTTCCATGACCATATGGATGTGTCTTATCTGCAGGACATGCCGAGAGATATAACGCATAGAGGCCGATACAACCTGCAATGCAGTTGACGATACTTTCCATAGCATCTGTGAGAATAGCAACCGAATTTGTCAAAAAATATGCCGAGAATTTAACGGCCATCAGCGAGAAACCCAGGACTACAACGATCTTTTGAAAGTTGTAATTATCCCGAGATGCACATATCGCTGCTTTAGACATGCTTTTTGAAGCATGAAAAAGCTATTTTAAGTTTGTGTATATATTTAAATTTTAGGCATAACTAAAAATATTATTGGCGAAATAATTAGGCATAACTAAATTACTGGGTCATCATAGCTCTTGAACTTCTGCTTCGGAATCCTTTCCTCTAAACCATGATACCACTGTACCTATTATGCACATAGCGGAACAGATGATGAAAGCAACCCTTATCACATTGATGAACTCCCCATATGTCGCAGGATTAAGATTATTTGTAGATCCCATTATGACCGAGATGCAACACATGGCTATACCCATGCTTACCATCATACCGACCTGCCTGACCACAGCTACCATTCCGGACGCTACACCGCGATTCTGATATGGAAGCGATGACATCATAAGACTGGTATTCGGAGCAGAGAACAATGCGAACCCTAGGCCCAGTATGAAGAGGATCGCTGCAACATAATACAGATTGACATCTATATCCAGGAATATTATCATAACCGCGCCCAATGTTGTCAATGCCATTCCCAGAGTAGGCAGAAGACGCTTATCCGATATTTTATCGGAATAACTTCCAGCCTTTGCAGTTAGTATGACCTGTATCACAGGCTGGATCAACATGATCATTCCTGCTTCGACTGCAGATAATGCTCCTATCTCCTGAAGATACAACGCGAGGAAGAATGATACAGAATAAGATGAGGCATAATTCATGAACGCTGCTATACATGATCTCGAGAACAGCTTGTGTTTGAATATCTCTACATCCAATACAGGCGACTTGGATTTCTTCATTAATGAAATGAAGAATATAAGGAATGATATTCCAATGATCATTAGAATGAAAGCCCATGTTTCAGGAAGATTGATGACACCGTACATTGTGAAGAAGATCGTAAGTGCATATACTGCAGAACCTTTTACATCCATTTTAAGATCGGGACTCGATATCACATCTTTCTTGAATCTGAACAAAGATACCAACGAGATCACTGCTAACGGGAACATGAAGACGAAATTATACCTCCAGCCGAGTATCTGAGAAATGAAACCTCCTAATGTGGGGCCCAATGCCAATCCCAGATATACGAATGTCGTGTAGACGCCGATGGCCCATCCACGCTTGGAAAAAGGAAATATCTCCGTAACTAACGATATGCTGGAAACGGAGATTGCAGCCGAACCAACACCCATCAAAAATCTCATTATCAACAGGATCTCGAAAGTTGGGCTCAACGCCGCACCAGTAGCGGCTATTGCAACAACTATCAATCCGAATAGAAAGATCTTCTTCCTTCCGTAGATGTCTGAGAGTTTTGCAAGCGGAACCATTGTGATGACAGATGCCAAAAGAAAAATGGTATTGATCATTGCCAGGGAATGAGAACCTACTGTGTACTCATCGCCTATGTACACAAGAGCGAGATTCATCATCGTACTCATCAACGGCATTATAAAAATACCGGAACAGGCGGCTACCAATACGGAAAGCTGTTCTTTTGATGTGTACGTGACCTTCTCGGACATGTCTTTGAATAACTTAAACTGAGATATTAAACTTGGTAATACAATAAAAATTCTCGATCAGATAGATTCCTTTTAATCCTTATAAATTAATACACAATTTGATTAAATGGCCCTCTCTACTGATATCAAGGATGAACTTGGTCTGGTCCAAGTCTACACAGGAAAAGGAAAAGGAAAGACAACTGCCGCATTAGGACTTGCTTTCAGAGCCGCGGGCAGAGGCCTCAATGTTTTGATGATACAATTTCTAAAACCTGCCGAGAACTACGGAGAACATGTTTCAGCCGAACATTTCGACAATTTTACGATAATGCCAATGGGATTGGATCATATGGTCCACAAAATACCCAAGGAGGAAGATATTCAGATCGCAAAGGATACTCTAGCCAAAGCAAAGGAAGAGATATATTCCAACAAATATGACCTTGTCATACTAGATGAGATAAATGTCGCCATGTCTTGGGGACTTTTGGATCCTACAAATGTAATAGAAATGTTGAAAGGACGCCCCAAGAATATCGAGATCGTCCTTACCGGAAGAGGGGCTCCTGAAAAGATAATAGATTATGCTGATCTTGTCACGGAAATGAATATGCTCAAACATCCTTTTGATGCTGGAATACATGCCAGAAAAGGAATCGAGTACTGAACAAGGTTCGATGAAAAAATATATAAACAATTGTTAATTTCCTACCCATTATGACAATTTACAATAATATTACTGATTTAATCGGAAATACTCCGATCATAAAATTAAACAAACTCGTATCGAAAGATGCGCATGTCTTCGTCAAAGCAGAGAGATCCAACCCTGGAGGATCCATCAAGGACCGCCCCATATTGACGATGATCAACGATGCTGAGGCCAAAGGTGTTCTGAAACACAACGGGATCATCGTAGAACCAACGTCCGGTAACACCGGTATCGCTCTCGCAATGATCGCAGCAGTTCGCGGATACACAGCTATACTCACAATGCCAGACACTATGAGTAAGGAGCGCGTGGCCTACATGAAAGCATATGGCGCAGAAATAGTATTCACTCCCGGAAATGAAGGAATGAAAGGCGCTGTAGACAAAGCCAATGAAATTGCAAAAGAAAAAAATGCAATGATCCTCGGACAGTTCGACAACCCGGCAAACCCGGCAAGCCATAGAACAACAACAGGAAAAGAGATTCTTGCCGATATCCCTGATGTCGATTATGTGGTGGGCGGATTCGGAACAGGCGGAACGATCACAGGAATAGCCAAAGCATTCCGCGATGCGGGTTCCAAAGCAAAGGTAATCGGTGTAGAACCTGCAGAAAGCCCCCTGGTAACAGAAGGTCGCACAGGACCTCATATGATCCAAGGTATCGGAGCTAACTTCATACCTGATAATCTTGACGTATCCCTCATTTCAAAGATAGTTACAGTCACGAGCGCAAATGCTATCGAAACTACAAGAGAACTTGCCAGGAAAGAAGGTATCTTCGCAGGCATCTCATCCGGTGCGGCTGCATATTATGCAATTGAACTGTCTAAGAAAGAAAAAGACAAGAAAATTGTAGCGATCCTTCCTGATGGAGGGGACAAATACATAAGTATGGGAGTATTTGACTGACCCGTACAGCGAGGGATGAAAAATACCGATAAAGATTCCAGATGACCTTCCGGCCGGCGCGGCACTCGAGTCAGAGAATATTTTCGTAATGACCGAGAAGCGTGCGGTTGCACAGGATATCCGTCCTTTAAAGATAATAATCCTAAACCTGATGCCTACTAAGGTAGATACGGAGATCCAGATCCTCCGCCTCCTTAGTAACAGCCCCCTGCAGACGGATATCATCTTCCTACAGATGGCTACACATGAATCAAAAAACACATCTCAAGAATATCTGGATAAATTCTATCATACCTTTGATGAGATTAAAAATCAAAAATTCGACGGTCTCATCATAACAGGTGCTCCTGTAGAGAACATCGAATATGAAAAAGTGGACTATTGGGATGAACTCTGCGAGATAATGGATTGGTCCGTAACCAACGTGTTTTCCACATTGCATATATGCTGGGGAGCACAAGCTGGTCTTTATCATCACTATTCTATCCCGAAATATCCATTGGAACATAAGATGTCGGGGATATTCAAACATTACACAACCATACCTGGAGAACCTCTCCTAAGAGGATTCGATGATGTGTTCAATATGCCCCACTCAAGACATACAGAGGTCAGAGCTTCAGATATTTGGCACAATCCCCACCTTCACATCGTTGCAATGTCCAATGAAGCAGGAGTAGGCGCAGTCGTATCAGAGAAGGCAGGACAGGTGTTCGTAACCGGTCACTTCGAATACGATCGCAGCACACTAGCATTCGAATACGATCGGGATACCAAGCGCGGTATGGAGCCTAGATTACCAGAAAACTATTTCCCACAAAACAATCCTAGCAACGATCCCATTGTAACATGGAGAAGCCACGCAACATTATTATTTACGAACTGGCTCAACTATTACGTGTATCAGGGCACACCATATGATGTGAATGACATAGGTAATGATACTAAAAACAAAGAGAGGTAAGAAAATGTCAATCCAAAATATTACATCGGCCAATGCACCTGTAGCGGCCGGCCCCTATTCGCAAGCAATCAAAGTAGGAAACTTCATCTACACTTCCGGCCAGATACCTGTAGATCCAAATACAGGATATATCGGCCAGACCATCGAAGAACAATCAAAACAGGTCTTAGACAACCTTCTTGCGGTACTTGCAGGAGGAGATGCAGGACCTCAAGATGTAGTCAGCACAAAGATCTACCTTTCAGATATGAAAAACTTCGCAGCCGTGAATTTCGTCTACATGAATTACTTCAAAGAACCATACCCGACGAGATGCTGTGTAGAAGTAAGTGCCATACCGAAAGGTGTCATGATAATGATAGAAGCGGTTGCTTACAAAGAATGATCACATACTGACAATCTTCGGATTCAATAACTTTCCGACGATCGCATCGCGTACATACATATTGTAAACGGAGAGATCTGGCTTATCATCAAGAATGCCATTGGTAACTTCGAGGATATGAGTGAACACCGCCTTGAAGATCCTACACGAATCGCCGTTGATATTCTCAATACCACACTCATAGAATGCATCAACACTGCACCCTCCATTGCAATATCTGAATATCTCACAATCCTTGCATTTCTCTCTTCTGATTATAGTACCTAAAATGATCTGTTTGAAACCGTCTGTCGAAAATACATCTGACAAATGCTCTACATCAGATATGTTTCCCAACATGTAATTCTTAGGACAATTCTTTCCACATGGATACAGATCACCGTTAGGGTATATACAGAGCCATTTGGTTAGACATGATGTGTGAGCGCAATCGGATTCGGTTGGTTCTCCTAAAGCATTCAAAAGATACAGATAATGAGGAATCAACGGTATCTCTGAATCCTTATCGAACAGCCACTTATCGAATGCCTCTATGCTCGATCTGATATACAAATCTGGATCTGGAACGAGTTCTCTGTGAATTGCCGCACACCCTGACGGAATGACCGGCGAGAATGAAACATTGATCTTCATATCTCTGAAATATTCATATAACTCAGTCTGTTTGGACTCTGTTCCGGATGATATTGTAGATCCGACCGTGAATACATGATCCTTATCCGAAAGATAGGTAAGATTCTTCAAAACATCTGAAGACCTTTCCCTCAGAACATCATTATACGGGCCCTCGAAAGAAACACCTACATTGATCTTGTTCTCTTTGCAAAAGTTATCAAATTTTCTATCTAAAAGGATACCGTTCGTCTGAATGGTGTTTCCTACTCTGTGAGTATCTTTTCCGAAGTACTTCTTCTGCAATGTAATAGCATCACGATAGAATTGAAGCGAGAGCATAAGCGGCTCTCCGCCGTGCCAGATGAACCAAACCGATTCATACTCTTCAGAAGCTGTACGAAATAATTTTTCCAATATATTGAGAGAAATGTGTCCGCTGACCCTTTCCTCTGGCGTATGATAACAATGTTTGCAACTTATATTGCACGACAACGTCGGTTTTATTATTATTGAGATAAACGGCTTCATAGTGAATGAATCACCGAAATGTCGGTGATGATCTCAGAGATCAAGCTGGCCAATACGGCCAAACACCATTGAATCCGTGCGTAACGTAGCAACAGCAGCAACAGCAAGCAACAATAAGTCCGGCTAATACCAAATTACAGCTAGGTTTGCAGTATCCGCTTTCTGTACAGCATGAATAATCGCACTTTGAATCTCCGCCGTGTTCTTCTTCATCAATACGGGATGAGTGATCGTTGGGCTTATGTGCTTCCATTGCGATAGAAGTAAAG
>JALNYB010000135.1 GCA_023230065.1 Candidatus Methanomethylophilaceae archaeon | reverse complement strand
TTGGATGTATTTACCAAGATGTTGGATATATCATCCAAATGGACGTATATTTTCAATTATGGTATAAAATAATTAAGAGGTATCAAAAATGCACATAATGGAAGGTTATCTTCCGGCAGGATGGTGTGCCGTATGGTTCATCATAGCAATTCCGATAGTATATCTCGGAGCAAGAAAAACGATCAAGATCATTAGAGAACATCCGGAACAAAAAATGATTGTGGCACTGTCTGGTGCATTTATCTTCCTGTTGTCTTCTTTGAAAATGCCTTCAGTCACAGGTTCATGTTCGCATCCCACGGGAACCGGACTAGCAGTTGTATTGTACGGTATAGCCTGCACATCATTTTTATCCGTGATAGTGCTTCTTTTCCAGGCAATACTGCTTGCACATGGAGGTCTGACGACATTGGGGGCGAACGTATTCTCAATGGGTATCGCAGGACCAGCGGCAGGACTTCTTGTTTGGTATGTATTAAGAGTAAAGGCAAATGTCAATATACCTATTGCTATGTTCTTTACAGCATTTGTCGCAGACCTGTTCACATATGTTGTGACATCTATTGAACTTACTCTCGCGTTTGGAGCAGGACAGTATTTTACAGCATTTATAGAATTTATGACAACATACTCTGTAACACAGATACCGTTAGCAATCATAGAAGGTATTTTATTCGCAATGTTTGCAGTGTATCTTGTAAACAACAAACCTGAACTCTTTGGAATCAATGAAGATGAGTCAGCTAAAGAGGTGGCCTGCTGATGGATAAAAAGAACTATAAATTTGTTTACATAGCAGGATTTGCTGTGATAGCATTGATGGTAGTAGGTACTTTGGCTTACGGAGCCGGAAATGATTCTGAGTTTTCAGGATCCGATGATCAGGGCGGAGGTATCATCTCCGATCTGGATCCTGGATATCAACCTTGGTGGGATGGAATCTTCGGAGATTATGAATTGCCATCTGAAGTAGAATCGTTCTTGTTTGCTCTGCAGGCAGCAATCGGTGCAATTATAATCGGTTTCTTCATCGGAATGGTGCATTCTGATAATAAGCGTAAGAAATTGGAAAATCTAAACTCAACAACAGAATAAGTACGAAAGGTGTTCAATGTCAGATCAAACGCAGATGGATTCGTTAGCATATGGATCCAGGATGTTGAGTTGGGCACCTCTCGGAAAATTATTTTTTGTTATGACCCTTTTGATAACTGGGCTTTTAACGAGTAGTATAATAGTTCCCATGATCACTTTTATCATAGGATTATCATTGATGATATATTCTACCAAAATGAAGATCCCGAAACTCATCGGTCTTGCCATTGGAGAAGCCATACTTATCATGATAATAGGGGCTGGAATGGTCTCCATAATGGGAAGCGCATCTCAGCCTGCTATATGGGATGCGAATATTCTATGGTTTCATATCCATATCACCGCAGCAAGTTTCAATCAGGCTTGGCTGATATTGGTCAGGGCTGTGGCCGGAGTAACACTTATGTTGGCGTTTGCAACATCTACACCAATACCGCATCTTGCCCAGGCATTGGATCAAATTAGGATGCCTAAAGAAATAACAGAGATAATTGTTCTGATATACAGGTATTCTTTCCTTTTATTGGAAAGGATGGAGACTATGTGGAGTGCAGCGCAATGTCGTATGGGGTTCAACGGATTCAGCAGATCCATGCACACCACGGCAGGAATAGTTGTCGGAATATTCACGTCGTCACTCGAAATAGCGGATAAGAGCCAGAGTGCTTTGGAATGCAGGAATTACCAAGGATTTTTCCCAATATTCAGAATGCCTAAGAAAATCACTATATTTTGGGTGATAATTCCGATCATTGTTGCCGTTATTCTGTATATTTTAGGAATATACACCTCAGGATGGATCGATATGTCGAACATATTCTTCGGAAAAGTGATTTAATGGATGATGACACAGTATTCGAAACTCAGGATCTTTGCTATAAATACAGCAGGAATAAGAATTTATCGATCGATCATGTAAACATAAAAATAAGCAGGACAAAGAAGACGGTCCTTCTTGGAGCCAACGGAGCAGGAAAATCCACTCTATTTTACCACTTTAACGGTGTATTCAAACCTAGCAGTGGAATTGTGTATTATGATGGTAAACCTCTAATTTATGATAAGGAGAATCTGTCAAAACTTCGTTCTGATGTTGCAGTCGTGCTTCAGAATCCTGATGATCAGATATTCTCTGCGACTGTAGAAGAGGATGTCGCATTCGGTCCTTTGAACATGGGATTATCTCACGAGGAGGTTGAAGAGCGCATCGATGATGCTCTTTTCAAAGTAGGAATGACAGAATACAGGATGAAACCTACGCAGCAGTTATCATACGGTCAGAGAAAGAGAGTTTCTTTTGCTGGCGCAATAGCCATGAGGCCGAAAGTTTTGATACTGGATGAACCCACGGCAGGATTGGATCCCCAGATGTCTCAGGAATTAATGGAGTTGGCAGAACAGCTGTATAATTCCGGTACGACTGTTATAATTTCAACCCATGATATAGATCTCGCATATGCGTGGGCAGATGAGATAAACGTCCTTCGTAATGGAAAACTTGTCTATTCGGGTTCATCAGAGGGATTTTATTCGGATCCAGTAGAGGTAGGATTGGCAGGATTGATGCCGCCTGCGATGTACGGTATAAATTTTAATTTGGAAAAGTTGAATGTTTTCAGTATTCCTAAATATCCCAAGACCAGAGCACAACTTCTCAGCAAGATGGCTCCTGATGATCTCAATCCGGGAAATGTATTCACAATGAATGTGAAAGACAGGATGGATCAGAACATGGTCGATATGGCACTCGAACAGGCAGGACAAGAGACATTGATCGGCATATATGGTACAGATACCAGAAGGTTGGTATTCGAAGCTGGCCTTCGTGTAGATTATGTGTTCAATGGAATTGAGAATGTTATAATCGAAGCGCTTCTTGGAAAGAATGTAATATTATGTTTTGACGATTCTTTGGAACAGTTCGTTAATTCTCAGATCTCGGAGATCGAAAGTTTCGGTGTTTCGATAAAGGTTCGTAAGGTCTGCGGAGATGAAT
>JALNYB010000134.1 GCA_023230065.1 Candidatus Methanomethylophilaceae archaeon | reverse complement strand
TGGACTGGCATCACTCGCATACAGCCCCGCTACAATGTATGCAATGGATGAATTCATGGCATTAGGCACACAATTGAAGATCGAAAGACCTGGAAAAGCATGTGTAGTAACTCCATGCGATATGCTTGAAGGGCCTACGTTATTATTGAATAACGGAAACCTCGTCTACTGTCAAACCAAAGAAGAAGTAATTGCCATCAAAGATCAGATATCTGAAATCGTAGACAACGGAGAGATACTTATCCCCTATGGGGAATTCTGCGAAAATAATCATTTACTCATCCCATGCGGATATGTAGTTGAATGGCACAGAGAGGAATTAGCATCCAAAGGTCCACTTCCAAATGATTGGAATAATCCCACATATGAACGCGCAAAAGAAATGTGTCATACACTCGGAGTCGCACTTCATCCAAATTTTAACTTAATGTGGTTCGATATCAAAATCGATTCTCTAAAAGCCCTTAGAAAACAGATTCTGGATACAGGAGCATATTTGGAAGAAAAAATAACGCTTCAAAAAGAACCTGTTACAAAAAGAACATTGGAAGATCTTTGCGTACCTCATATCATATCAGGAAACAGAGTGATTATCCAAAAAAAATATTCACTTCCGATGGTAGACTGTCTTGGGCTTAGCATCAACGGCGAAAAATTCATCTCGAGAGTGGAATTGGAAGGCGAAAATTCCCTCGAAGCTGTAAGTAAAGCTGCATGTTATGAAGTCAGAGCAAGAGCAAGGACCCGCATAGGTACAAGAATGGGACGTCCTGAAAAAGCAAAAGAACGTGTAATGGCACCCAAAGTAGATGCCATTTTCCCAATAGGAGATGTACAACCTAGGAAAAACATAGATTGCGCAATAAAATCATCGAGGACGAACACATCCAATCTGAATTCTGAATCCTCACCTAGCATTGAAATCGAGGCTGGAAAAAGAGTTTGCCCGAACTGTAGAAAGGAGACATTCCGTACATGGTGCAGAGAATGCAAATGCCACACTATCAGCATACCGAGTATGAAAGCAGCATACACACCGGGCGGAAGACCGCCAGGAATGAAAATAGATATTGAATTAGAATTCAATGCAGCTCTTGCAAACCTTGGCGAAAAAAGCATTGATGTCAACTGCATGGAAAAACTTATCACTAAAACTAAAACACCCGAAACACTCGAAAAAGGTATACTGAGAGCTAAAAACAATGTATCGCCATTCAAAGAAGGCACTATCCGTTTCGACATGACGGATGTTCCACTTACACATTTCAGACCCAGAGAAATCGGTCTTTCAATTAAAAGAGCCTATGAACTTGGTTACACCCATGACTGGAACGGAGAACCTCTAACCGATATTGAACAATTGGTCGAACTGAAAGTTCAAGATATTGTACCATCAATCGACTGCGGTAATTTCCTTGTAAAGGTGTCAAAATTCATAGATGATGAACTTGAAGAACTCTACGGACTGAAAAAATACTACAATGCAAATAACAGAAATGATCTTATCGGTCAGCTAACATACGCTTTAGCACCTCATACCTCAGGATGTATCCTGAGCCGTATCATCGGATATTCAGATATCAGAGGATGTTACGGGCATCCATTCTTCCATGCAGCTAAAAGAAGAAATTGTGACGGAGATGAAGATTGTGTAATACTTGCTTTGGATGGACTGCTAAACTTCTCAAGATCTTTTCTTCCTGACAGACGCGGTGGACTAATGGATGCACCATTAGTTCTTACTACAAGATTAGATCCTAACGAGATCGACAAGGAAGCCCATAATGTAGACTGTCTCAGAAAATATCCTTTAGAATTCTATCAAGCAGCTATGGATATGAAGGATCCAAAAGAGATTGAAAAGATTATGGACCTTATTGCAGGCCGTATAGGTAAACCCTCACAATATGAGGGACTGGGATTCACTCATGATACACATGATATCGCCGAGGGCCCGAAATATTCTGCATATACAACACTGGAAACAATGATGGATAAAATGGAAGCTCAATTGTATTTAGGAAAGAAGATCCGTGCAGTTGACGAGAAAGATGTTGCTACTAAAGTCATCAACAAACATTTCATGCCCGATATGGCCGGAAACCTGAGAAGTTTTGCAGCACAAACGGTAAGATGCACAAAATGCGGAGAAAAATACCGCAGAATACCTCTATGCGGAGTGTGTACAAAATGTGGACATACGCTCATATTGACCGTCCATGAAGCAAGTGTGAGAAAATATCTGGTAGTATCGAAAGAGATCAGCGAGAAATACGAACTTGATGATTATACCAAAGACAGGATCGAGATCCTTTCAATGGCGATGGATTCTGTATTCAATAATGATAAGATCAAGAAATGCAAACTTTCTGATTTCTATTGAGATTTTATCACTTTTAATATATTCGATATGAATTAAAATACAATTTGAGGCCCGAAGGCCCCAATTGTAAAAGAAATTTAAAGAAAAAGTTTTCTTAAAGTGCTTCAACCTGCGAAAGTAATTCGCTGGCTTCGGAACTCAAGATCTCTGTTGCCTTGTCGAGAAGCTGTTTCGCTGTAAGTGAACCATCTGTCTCAAAGGTGAAGAAGAAATTCTTGTCATCACTGTTTACGGTTATTGCACCATTAGAAGGAGCTACACATGACATGCACAATGAGCAGTCTGTGGAGTTCTTAACGACAATCTTTCCTCCTTTCTCCTCGAACACATGCCTGGGACAGAGCTTTATGACACGAAGGACATCCGGATCATTTGCTTTATTCGCATCGATCGTGATGATCGGGAGGTACTTGTAACCTACACCAAATGCTGCCTGCCACTTCACATGTTTCTTAACAGTTCCCATGACGGCTGTTGCATAGATAAGAACAGCCTGTCCGTCTGTCAGTTCGACAATGGGTATGAACTCATCCTTGACCTTGAGCTCGGCGTTTCCCAGAGGGATCATATCACCTGAGTACACAGTGCAAGGGCCGATCTTATTCAAACTGTACATTATAGTACAGCTTGGACATCCTTCTCCACCACAGGCACATTTGTCCTGATAGGTGAAGAGTTCATAATCGGTAGGTACGGGTACCATTCCCAATCTGTG
>JALNYB010000027.1 GCA_023230065.1 Candidatus Methanomethylophilaceae archaeon | reverse complement strand
TACGATCCGTTGAAGGTCTACACCGGTCGCGGACCATTCGAAGCAGCAGGTATCGGCCTTATAGGAAAATATGGAGATGTGGCATTCAGATGTAATTTTTCATCATGCGATGAGCATATGAATATCACAGACCGTCGTGCAGGAAGAATAAAGGCACCCGAGACGACAGAGCTTGTTAAAGCCCTTCAGGGAATGAATATAGACGGTATCGAATGCATCATCAAAGAAGGAACAGAGCACAGAGCCGCACTTGTTTTAAGAGGTCCTGGACTTTCGTCACAGGTAACAGATGCAGATTCACATGATCTCGGTCCGCTTCACACATCTATGGGAATAGATGGATCCAAAGAAGCTGATTTCACAGCATCGATAGTTAACAAATTTGTAAAGGAATCATACAATAGATTAAAGGATCACCCGGTCAATAAGAAGAGGATAGCAGAAGGATCAGCTCCTGCAAACATTCTTGTTCCCAGAGGTGCTGGTTCTTTCCCAAATATTCAGTCTTTTCCGGAAAAATACGGTATGACTGCTGCGTGTGTCGCAGGCGTAGGGATGATCAAGGGAATCTGCGGGGTATGTGGACTCGATGTCCTAGACCTTCCCAAGGAATGTACAGGCGGAGTGGATTCTGATTTCACATTAAAGGCAAAGGTCGCTCTAGAGGCATTGAAGACACACGAATTCATCTTGATGAATTGCAAGGCACCCGACGTCTGCGGCCATGATTCTAATCCTAAGCTGAAATGTGACATAATCGAGAGATTGGATATTATGGCAGGATATATCAAGGATCATTTCCCAGAGGACCTTGTCATTGTATTCACAGCCGATCACAGCACACCGTGTTCATTAGGGGATCACAGTGGTGACCCTGTCCCAATAACGATCTATACTCCAGGTAATGTAATGGATGATGCAGATACATTCAGTGAATCCGGATGTGCCCACGGACGTATCGGACGTATCAGAGGTCATTATATTGTGCCGATATGTCTGGATCTTGCCGATCGCACTCCGAAATACGGTGCATGATCAGTAAAGATACAATTCAAAGGTTAATGTTCCGCCGAATGTTACTGTTGAGTTGGTGATATAACCGGAGACAGGATTTCCGTCTCCGGTTCCCAAACTTATTACTTTTCCACTATATTTCAAATTCAATAGATATGAGTCAGGTCTCTCTGTAAGGGCATCTAAAACAGTTACGATATAATCGGTTATGGATGAATCACCTGTGACGACTGCTGCTGCCAGAAGATCTGTTAGTGACACTACAGAAGAATCATTAGTGTTCATGAGATCAGAAATTCTGAAGTCAGACGATAATAATTGATTGGAAACATCTGAGGCATCGTTCATTATGAATTCCTCGTCTCCTGTATTGGCATAAAGTGCTGCTACGGCTAGGGAGATGATAATTATGAAGATCATTGCATCTACAATTGCTGTAATGCCTTTTTTGTTCTTCAGATACATATGGCCACCTCAAAAATTATCGGGATCGACCGACCATCATCTGTTGGAATAGATCTTACAAATTTTTCTCCTGTTATCTCGTTGTCCATAAAACCAACAGAGAATCTCAAATCACAGTCAACGATGTTGCCTGGCGATATACAATTTACGATTATTCCGCGATAACCATTCTTATCCGCGAATTCTATGAGCTTTTCGGAGATGTTTCCTGTGACCACTTCGTTCTCTATGACAATAATATCAACGAGATCCCTGTCGAACTCAGGAAGGTCGTCATTCGAGGGTATTCCATCGTATGCGATTATTGCCACATATGCAGAAAGTACAATGGTCACTACCATCACTGACATTAGTACTTCAGGAAATCCTATGTCTCCTTTTTTATTCAATCTCATGACAGACTATTCGTCTTTTTAGAGTTTAAATAGTGGAAGTTACAGTTAATTTAATTTATGGCCTTAAGATAGGCTCCGTAATTTATGCTTCCACACATTTCTGTGATCTTTCCTTTGTTAGAAAGATTTCCTGTGGCATACGCTTCTGCTACCAGCTTTGTTAATTGTGTAGGACGTTTTCTTACATCTATTCCTATGGAATCCACACCGATATGTTGCAATTCTTTTGTATAAGGCAGCAACATAAGATCAGATGAGTTGAGGAAGTGCGATAGTCCTTCTGAATCTTTATACACGGGAAATTCGAATTCTTTTTCGTCTATTAGAATGCCATTGCCCATGTTAGGGTCTCTGGAGCACATTATCTCGGTTCTTCCAAAAGACATGACCTCAATGCGTCCAGAATAATGTTTTGCAATGCTTTCGATATCGATCTTTGATAATTCCACAGACAGTGTCGTTTGATACATATCTGTTGGAAAGTCAAAGTTGAACATATTCATATGATAACTCCCATAGATTCTGCAGTCCTCATTGGTTTTGATTTGATGAGGACTGTGTATCATAATTGAATCGTATGAATATTTTATCTTACCCAGGGGGAAGAATCTTGGAATATTCATTACACATTCTATGTTTGCTTTGTCACACATCTTCTTCGCTTCAGGGAAATATTCATTCATGTCGAAGTAGACGCGTTTTGCATGGGGAATAACTACATCGAGATTTTTGAGAGAATTAACATAGAATGATATGTCGGGTCTTTTGCCTTTAATACGATTAGATAGTTTGCCATTGTGTCTTATCGGCATTCTTCTGCTTAGACCTGTGAATTTAGGTGCGGGACCTACAAGATTTTTGATCTCATCTATGCGAGGATCGAACGTTCTGTAGATGTCGTATTCTCCGTCTTCTATTTTGAACGGTACCATTACTTTACCGACATTTGATATTTTGAATCCGCCGATCTTGTTCTCTCCGCTGAATATAGACAATCCGTCTTTAATATTGACAGGTTCTTTGAATTCATATGTATCGAATTTACGGTCTGTTATACGGATCCTTCCGAGGTAAAATCCTCTGTTATCTGCGAATATGTATTGTACGGGAGATTTTACGCCACCGAAATATCCCTCGCAGACACCTCTATTGAATACGGTTTTCAGAAGAGCATCGGTTTCTGCGATATCTTCTTTGGATGCGCCTTTATTGGCCATGGAATAGACATTTGTTGCGAGATATGCATAGGCCTGACTTCTCATTCTTCCTTCTATCTTAGCGGATGTTATACCAATCGATTCCAATTTAGGAAGCCAGTCGACGCCGTAAAGATCTGCGCTGCTTAGAAGATATCCTTCTTTTGTTCCGAATTTGTATCTCTTTCTGCATGGTTGTGCGCATTGTCCTCTGTTACCGCTCCTTCCTCCAGCAAGACTGGAGAATAGACACCCTCCTGAAAGGCAATAACACATCGCCCCCTGGACGAAAACTTCCGTATCTACTGGAGAATCTTTTACTACCTCCGAGAGTTCTTCGAAGGTGAGTTCTCTTGAAAGAACCGCACGGTCGATATCATTATTCGAACACCATTCTAGGCCTGCTGCAGAATGGATGCCCATTTGAGTGGAAGCATGTTTATCGATATCTATATTGTATATTGCTTTTAGAAGACCCAGATCTTGAATCAGGACAGCGTCAGCTGCAATATTATTAAGGAATTTTACATAAGATATGGCATCTTCCATTTCGGAATCTTTTATCAGGGTATTCACTGTAACGTAAACTTTGACCCTTGCATCGTGGGCATAATTTATTGCTCCCTGTAATTCTTGATCCGTAAAATTATCAGAGAACGCTCTCGCACCAAAAGACTTGCCACCAAGATAGACAGCATCGCAGCCTCCTTTCACAGAAGCAACCAATCCTTCAGGAGAGCCCGCAGGCGCCAATATCTCCATAGTACCTATTAAGGTCTCCGCATTTAATATCTTGTCGTTTAAAAGATCTTGTGGATTATATTAATTGTAGGGTTTTTCTTTAATAGATTATGAAGTGAAATCTTACAAATCATGAATACGATAAAAAAATTCTGTTTGGCTGTAAACAAGAAAAAGGAACAGTCATCGGACGTTGAGATCATAGGTGAAACATTATGTATAGATTGCAGGAAATGTATGCAGATTCCAGATATAAGATCTTCAGATTGTGTAAAGTGCATAGTTTGCAATATTTCCAAATGCGGAAATTCGGAAAGGATCAAACTAAGAACAAGCAAGGATGTTGAGATATCTGGTATTGCAGCGGATATATTGTGCGATATGGCATTTTTGGATAGATCTGCACACACTATTTCGAGGTCGGAAAAGTCTCATTCCTGCAACAATTGTGAATTTTCATGCTTGAATATATTCAATGCTGCATGGCAGGGATTTCCAGATCCTTTTTTTGAATCAGCCAGAGAAAAATTATTGACATTCAGACCTACGAACAGGGATTGCGACATTTGTCTTCAGAAGACATATCGTGCGTTGGATCAAGCCGAATTGGGTCTTAACAACATCAAAAAGAAGGTATCTTTAGAAGCTGCAAAGACAGGGGTGATATGAATGCCAAGAATATTGCCTGCACTGACTGAGTTCTTCACACACAAGTCTGCATATGTAAGCAACAACGACAGATTGATAGTCTCTGATTACAGCGATGCAGAATATAGGCAGTTCTATGATGAGAAGGTTGCGGCAGGTCACATATCGAAAAGAAGGATATTTGAGACACGTTCACCAGTAATTGTCTCGTCACAGTCAGATCCGGAGATTGTAAAACAGCGTTCGGTACAGTTAGAACCGAAGAACACTTCTGATATCTATTCGGTTAAGTCAAGGAGTTATCTCAATAATCAGCCGACCGGTTCATTCATGAATGATTTCTGTACGATAGCAAATAATAATGTGAGGATCAAACCGACATATGCAGATTGCTGGTTAGTCGGAAATAAAAGTGATCTTGAAAAGATCGCAGATTATGATACGCCAAGCGGGAAAGTCTTAATCGGTACAGCTATGGATGGAGAAACAGAATATAATCTCACGCCTATCGAGTATTCTTATCCTGATTCACTAAATGCTGTTGTAGGAAAATCCATAGAAGGAGTAAGGGAGACCTACAGGAACAAAGGAGGTAGGATGGACAAACAAACTGTCCTTAGTACAGCAAGAGGCCTCATAATGGATTCTTCTGATACAGTAGAAGCTGTGTATGGAAGCGATACTCGTCAGCTCGAGGCAGCTATAGAAGAAATGTGCGATATCGTTTATCGGTATACTGTAGGATTGGGAGTATTTGACACATTGATGGCAGACCCTAAGTTAGAAGACATTTACATAGATGCTCCGTGTGAAAGAAATCGCATTCATGTAACGATGAATGGGATTTCTGGTGTCAATTCTCATATACGTTGTAGAACAAATCTAATCGTTGATAAGAAAGAAGTGATGAATCTTGTCAATATTTTAAAAAGGGAAAGTAATCTTCCGTTCTGTGAATCCAATCCTATTTTGGAAACCGATATAAAAGCACATGATGCGAGGGCAACTGTTGTCGGATATCCAATGAGTCCTAACGGAGATGCTGTAGCGATCAGGAAGCATTCTACACGTCCGTGGACACTCACAAGACTCATAGCAAATGGAACTATAGATCCGAAGATCGCAGGATTATTGTCATTTTTTATCGATAATCGTGCAACATTTCTAATCTGTGGCGCTAGAGGGGCAGGAAAGAGCTCCTTGCTGTCTTCACTCATGTTCGAGTTTCCAATGTCTCAAAGGATCTTGACGATCGAGGATACAATGGAACTTCCCGGCGAGAAGATGAGAAAGATGGGATACAAGGTACAATCCATGCTCATCGATGACCGGATGGATGGAAGCGATCTGTCGAGAGCAGATGAAGCATTGAGGGTCTCATTGAGGATGGGAGAATCAGCGATCATATTAGGGGAGGTAAGAGGAGAAGAGGCAAAGACCCTGTATCAGAGCATGAGGACTGGGCGTGCGGGGAGTTCGATCATGGGAACCATACACGGAGATTCTGCAAGGTCTGTTTATGAGCGTGTAGTTCATGATATGAATATCGCACCTGAGGCTTTTATGGCTACAGAGATCTTAGTCACATTAGGTACTGTAAGGGATAGAAGAACAGGCAATCAGATCAGAAAAATGAATGAAATTGTTGCTACAGGTGAGCACGCTGGCGATTTTATCGATATAGCGGATAGTTCAGAATTGTTTGCAACGCCTGTAATGCGTAGGGTTATGACAACTTCTCAGCAGAGTAAATCTGAGATTATGAAAGAGATAAGGGCCAGAGCATCAATAAGATCATATCTGGCTGATGTAGGGAACAAGTTCGGAGAAGAGTATTTTGGTCCTGAATGGATCGGACTTGCAAATGATCATGTGTCTAGATCTCAGGGAAAGACTGCAGAGGAAGTATTGAAATCATTCAAAGTTAAATTTTGTAAGATCAGCGGCATAGGTGAGTAAGATGAGTATTTTTACTAAGAAATCTAAGTTGATTGGAAATCTTAGAACATTGATGAATGAAGGTCCGACAATAATTGGAATGATGTCTGTGACCATAGAAGCAGGAGGGTCTTTAGATACAGCCGTCAGAGATGTTGCAAAAAACGGCCCCATAACTTCCTCAAGATTATTCAAAAATGTCGTATTCGATGCAGACACAAGGACAACTTCTGATATCAAAATAGGGCTTACATCCGTGTTATTGTTGCTTCCTGCACATTTAACTGCATATAGAAGAGCTGTTCACATGGTTATTGCAGCATCTGAATCAAGTGACAAGGTGGAGAAGGCAAGAATGTTGAAAGATGCATCTGATGTATCTCTATTAGGATTGAAAGAAGCAGGAGAATCATACAGTTCGTCTCTAAACAGTCCTTGTATGATGGTATTCGGCCTCGGAATAATGGTTCCGATGATCCTTATGTCTATTTTGCCTATGCTTAGCATGGGAGGATTGTTCAGTTCATCACCTATCGGTTCAACTCCCGTGTCTGCGATCACTCTGATAGTGATCCCTGCTGTCATTGTGATGGTAATCCTTTCAGTGAAGGATAATAATCCATTTATGGCAGAATTGTTTGAAAAGATCGATATGAAGTATGTGATGTCTTTGATGTTTGTTGTGCCTCTGTTGATTATTGTTTGGATATTGACAGAAAAGATCGATCTGACAATCATCATATCATTTGCAGTTGCCGGTGCACTAATCGTTCTCATAATGTTTCCTGAGGTAAGGAAAGAGAAGATCAGGGAAAAACAGGAACAGTTACTGAAAGATTCAGTTTTTGAATTGGGAAACAAACTGATCTCAGGAGAGAATTTTGAATATGCATTGATCACATCATTGGGAACAAGGAAGGAATGCCAAACAATAGCTGACAGTATGAGTAGGGAGATAGCATTGTGCAGAGGAGACATCTATGCGGCCATCAGGATGTCTTTGAGTAAGATCTCAGTTTCCCTTGCAGACACATTCTGCGACATTTATAGATGTACACAAAAAGATATCAGGGATGCAGGGCGCCTAGCAATATCGATTGGAAGACAGCTTCAAGATCAAGAGATTGTCAGAAAGGGAATCCAAAATAAGCTTAAGAGCATGGTAGATATGATGATCGGTACTGCAGCGATATTCGCTCCGATGGTATTGGGTATGAGTGTTGCTATGTTGGGCCCTTTATCAAGGGTTGCTGAGAATGTTGATTTTGAGAACACGACAGCAATACTTTCATTATATTTGGTAGAGTTATGCATCTTGATGTCATTCCTTACAGCATATCTGAATGGACGCGCGGGATTCAAGGAAATCATATTCAGGATAGGTATGATGTTGCCCATTTCAATGACTGTATTTTTTCTCTGTACGAGTATCAGCCTTTAAACGGGTGCTTACGTATCCGTTTTATACTATTTTTCTTATCTTTTCATTATGAACAGTTCAATGCCGGGCAGGATATTACTTGCAGCGATGACTGTTCTCTTTGTTTTATTGTTCATCATTCCTTTAGTGAGTTCATATGGAAAATTCACAGATCTCGACGGAACTGCGGGAATTATAGATCATTCATGGTCTTGGGTGAACCCTATATCTGCAACAGTATATTGGTTGGGAGACCTTTTTTGCCATCAAGACTTTGGAAGGTCTTTTGTCGTCAATGGTTCTCAGTTGGCATTTTGTCAGAGAGATATCTCTATATTTTTGGGAATCATAATAGGGCTGGTCGTAACAGATCTGAAGATCAGACATTTGGATCTATCTAATTTTAGAGTATTCATAGTAGGTTTGATACTGATATCGATTGGATTTGCAGAATGGTCCTTTGAGAATATCACCTCATCGGATTTTTTTGTAGGAAGAGTATTGACCGGCGTAATTACAGGTATTGGTGTTGCGCTGATATTCCAATATTTTATCAAGAGACAATATAAAAAGATAATAAATGGTTGAAGTAAATGGTTTTCGAGAAAGTGTGAAGTTCAGTCACATTTTGTCCATCCGCATGCTTTGCAGATGTTGCAACCGCCTTGGAATTGAAGTTCTTCACCACATTTTGGACATGGGTTCACGATCTTTTTATTTTCTTCTTTCTTAGGTTCGAAAGTGATTCCATTTACTTCTCTTTGCATTTCCTGATACATATCTAGGAGGGCCCATCCGACGGCCATCGGACAGCACGATCCTTTACTTGTGTCATGCTTGGTGAATGTACGTACAGCATATGACGGGCACGATCCGCAACTTTTTAGCTGATCTACAATGGATTTGATATCACAACCGCTTCTGGCAGCTAAAGATATCATTCTCGATAGACCGATCATGAAGTTGTTACATCCGCCAGTGGATCCTTTATTTAGGTATGCTTCCAGAAGTTCTCCGGTATGAGGATCGAAGAACGCAGTACAATGCAGACTTCCGCAGCCTGTCATGAGCTTTCTTTTCTTTCCGACAACATCATCTGTTACGTTTTCGACGAATCCTCTCTTGGGTTTACCATTCGCATCCAGTTTCTGATTGTCATTCTTTTCCTTTTCTTTTTCGTCGTTCTCTTTGGGAGAAAGGATACCTAGACGTTTGCATCCATCCCTAAATACGGTTACCCCCTTACAGCCTATCTGCCAGGCGTACATGTACAGGTCGTAGACTTCGGTTTCTGGAAAATCATTTGGAAGATTCACAGTAGAACTGATCGAAGCATCGATATGCATTTGCCATGTTCCTTGAAGTTTTAAACGCTGTTTGTAATCTAGGTTCTGTGCGGTGACAAAGAATGGAGGCAGGTCAGAATCATCTGTAATCTGATGTTTTTCCATATATTCTTTGACCACAGGTGTGTAGACTTTGTAATATTCGTCATGGTCTGAAAGGGACACTGTTCTCCTTTCGTAATAGTTTGCAAAAATAGGTTCTATACCACCGGATATTCCTAACATCGTAGAAAGTGTTCCAGTAGGTGCGATCGTTAGCAACTGTGAGTTGTGGATTCCGTATTTCGCAACAAGTTCCACCGTATCGTTCGAAGTGTTTTCCTGGAAGAAGGGTGATGCCATAATCTGTTCGATGTTGCATTTTGGGAATTTACCTTGTTCCTTTGCAAGTAAGGCAGATTCGCGGATGGCAGTGTCTGCCATCGTGAATCCCAATTTGCTGCAGAAGTCCATCGCTTCTTTAGATCCGTATGGAATTTCCAACTCGATGAGCATATCTGCGAGGCCCATTATTCCTAGTCCTATCTGTCTCCAGTCCCTTACAGAGTCTTTCTGTTCCTGTAGCGGATGCAAAGGTAAGCCCTCATCAAGTACTTCGTTGAGACCTCTGACACAGATGCTTACAGCTTCTTTGAACTCTTCTTCGTCGAATTTTCCGTCTTTGACGAACACGGCAAGATTTATGCTTCCGAGAAGACAGCTTCCTCCAGGTGGAAGAGGTTCTTCTGCACACGGGTTCGTTCCTGCATAGTGGTATTCAGGGACTTCACTAAGAAGGTTCCAAGATTCAATCCTGTCCCAGAAAAGACATCCTGGTTCTCCGTAATCCCAATTGGCATAGCACATTTTTTTAAAGAACTCATATGCATTCAATTCTTTGACGATATTATTCTGTGTTTCAGGACGGTTGAACTTCTGCGTAAATGTTTGCTTATTTCTTACACATTCCATGAATTGATCCGTCATACGAATGGACATATTTGCTTTGGTGACTCTTTCTACGTCGGTCTTAACAGACATGAATTCTTCAAGGTCCGGATGTTCGCAGGATAAAGTAAGCATAAGCGCTCCCCTTCTTCCATGTTGACCGATGAGTCCTGTGACCATCGAATAAAGGTCTGTAAAAGATACTGCACCGGATGTCTCAGATGCCGTGTTGTTGATCTTTGCACCCCTGGGTGCGAGTTTGGAGAGGTCTATACCAACCCCCCCGCCGTAACTAAATGTTCTGGCGAGCTTTCCGGCGCATTCAAAAATCGACTCGATGGAATCTTCTGGTGGAGTGACAACGTAACAATTAGATAATGTTACTTTAAGTCCCGTTTTCTGTAATCCTCTGTTAGCTAATATTCTTCCGCCGAACAGGAATTTTTTCTGTATGATCATATCTTTGATTGCTGAGTTGCCATCACTTACACGGTCCAACCACTGATCGAAGGTTTCTCCGTTATGGCAGTATTTCTTTTGCCAAATATCGATACCCAACTGATTGTCCTCGCCTAACCATTGCTCGATTTCCATGAGTGCATTCCTTCCTAATTTGACATATTCTACCAATGTATAAACCCGACGAAAGTTGGATACGATTAATGCAATATTTATTAAGCAGATACCTTTTTTTCAAAATATGTGGTGTTGTATGATCAATCTGTTGCATATTTCACATCGCATGGAGTTGCATACGGGTACGATATTGTTTTATGGTTAGTTGTATGAGATGCTGGTTGTTGCGTCTAGTTACGTCGCGTTTATATACATTATATGGTCAACTATTTGGTTTGGAAAAAGCCCAAATTATATAAGTGAGTAAACTATCGGTAGTTTCAGTATTCATTTTAATGATGAATGCATTTTGATTAAATTCAATTACATCGAAGGGATAAAACATGGCTGGTGAAGATAATACTCTCAAGACAGGTACGACCACAATTGGGCTCAAAATCAAAGACGGTATCATTTTGGCATCGGATCAGAGAGCAACAATGGGTAACCTCATTGCAAATAGCAATGTGCAGAAAGTCTACCAGCTTTCGGATAATCTCGGTATGACTATTGCGGGATCCGTCGGGGATGCACAGCTTATGGTAAGGTACATGCAAAGTGAAATTTCCATCTATTGTATGAAGAGAGGTTCACAGATGTCCGTTAATGCCGCAGCCACTCTTGTGGCATCTGTCATTCGTCAAGGATTCTACCTCGGACTTATCGTCGGAGGATATGATGCAACAGGCGGTCATGTTTTCAGTATTGACGGAGCAGGAGGATATATCGAGGACAACTACATGTCGATAGGATCCGGATCTGTCTTTGCTTATGGTGCACTCGAGGCTTATTATAAGACCGATATGACCAAAAAAGATGCTATCGATGTCGCTATAACAGCATTGAACTCTGCAAGGAGAAGAGATAACTGTACCGGAGACGGTATGCTGATCTCGTTTATCGGATCAAAGGGATACGAATCTATTCCTCAGGATCAGATCAAAGTCCGCTGTGCTGAACTGGGATTCAAATATCCAAATTGAATCCTTTCAACACTTTTTTAAACATTTTTAAACTGTTTTATAAATTTAGCAGGATTTCATATGAACCCAGATAGACTATTTGAGAGTCTTAGAGAAGAGGTCAAGAAACTTGTTCCATCAGATATGAACATTTCTTCGATCGAATTTGAAGGCCCGATCATCGCGATATATACAAATGAGTACGATAAGTTCAGCGGAGATGACAGTATTGCCAGGAACTTGGCGCAGGGACTCAGAAGAAGAGTAGACATAAGACCTGATCCAAAAGGATTGGAAGATTCTTCCATAGTTGACGCTAAGATACGCGCAATGATTCCTGAATCGGCTCAATTATTCGACATTAATTTCGTTCCTGAGACAGGAGAGGCCATTATCGAAGCTATAAATCCGAACGAGGTTGTAGGAAAGGAAGGTCAGCTTCTTTCTGAGATCAAAAAAGAATCTGGATGGAATGTAAAGGTCATCCGTGCACCTCCGATACCTTCGAAGACTGTTTCTGATGTTAGAGGATACCTCCGTGCCAATCAAGATGAGAGACAGGCTATGTTAGAACATGTGGCAAGAAGGCTTGCTAGGTCTGTTCTCGAAGGAGAACAATGGGTCAGGATGACAACAATGGGGGGATTCAGACAGGTTGGAAGATCCGCGACTCTCCTAACAACGAGGGAAAGTAAAGTTCTCATTGACTGCGGATTGGATCCAAACAGTGATGCGACACCGTATTTCGGTATTCCGGAGGCCCAACCTCTCAGTGAGTTGGACGCGGTTGTTATTACACATGCTCATTTGGATCATTGTGGAACACTCCCTGCACTTTTCAAATATGGTTACGAGGGTCCAGTTTATTGTACTCCTCCGACCAGAGATCTCATGGCATTGCTTCAGTTGGATAATATCAAATTAGGATTCGGTGAATCTAAGAAGGTTCCATATGAAGCACAGCATGTGAGAAAGGAAATGTTACATACAATTCCGCTGAAATATAATGAGACTACTGATATTGCACCCGATATTAGACTCACACTTCATAATGCAGGACATATTCTTGGTTCTTCTATTGCCCATTTCCATATTGGAGACGGACTGCACAATGTTGCGTTTACAGGAGATACTAAGTTCGAGAAGACCTGGCTTTTCAATCCGGCCAATAACAGGTTCCCTAGATTAGAGACGCTCGTCATCGAGTCTACATATGGTGGACACAATGATATTCAACCATCCAGGGCAGACGCTTCTGAAGAGATGAAGGCTCTCTTGATAGAAGCGATGAACCACAACGGGAAGGTATTGATCCCGGTATTCGCAGTAGGAAGATCACAAGAGGTCATGCTTGTAATCGAAGAACTCATGCGTACCGGACAGATTCCACCAGTGCCTGTATATTTGGATGGTATGATCTGGGAAGCAACCGCAATTCACACAGCATATCCTGAATATCTAAACAGTCAGTTGAGGACACAGATATTTCAACAGAATGAGAATCCTTTCTTATCTTCTATCTTCCATCGTGTAGAGACATCTGCTATGAGAGAGGAGATCTGTCATTCTCCTGATGCATGTATCGTATTGGCAACAAGCGGTATGATGTCAGGAGGACCTGTCCTCGAATATTTCAGAGAATGGGCCGATGACGAGAAGAATTCGTTACTATTCGTAGGATATCAATCAGAGGGAAGTATCGGACGTACAATCCAAAGAGGACGTACAGATATTTCTTTTAATAACAGAGGAAAGCAAATAGATGTCAATATCAGGATGAACCGTGTCACAGTTGACGGATTCTCCGGACATTCGGACAGAAGACAGCTTATGAAGTACATATCTTCATTAGAACCAAGACCTGATAAGATCATTATCGGTCATGGTGAAGATAGGAAATGTACAGATTTGGCCTCTTCGATATATAAGAAGTTCAATATAGAGACTAAAGCACCTTTGAATCTTGAGACCATAAGATTGAGATGATAAAATGAGATCTGTTGTAGCAATATCCGGCGCTTCGGGAAGCATCTACGGTGTACGGCTCCTCCAGGAATTACCTGGAGAAAAGATACTGGTGATATCTGAAACAGCGAAAGCCATAATACCCACAGAGACTGGAATGACTGTCGAACAAGTGGAGGCTCTGGCAGATAAGGTGTATTGCGATACGGATCTTTTCGCTTCTATCTCTTCGGGTTCTTATTATTGCGATTGTATGTTCGTTGCACCATGTAGCGAATCATCTGTTGCTAAATTCGCATGCGGAATCGCAGATACTTTGATATCTAGAGCTGTTTCCGTATGCATCAAAGAAGGAAGGAAACTTATTATCGTACCAAGGGAGACACCCAAAAGTGCGATAATGCTAGAAAATGAATTGAAATTAGCTAGG
>JALNYB010000133.1 GCA_023230065.1 Candidatus Methanomethylophilaceae archaeon | reverse complement strand
TTGGGGGGACGACGGTATTGAAATTGAGACTCTTGTTGAAACTGGCATTGTTTCTGTAATTGACACAGCTACCAACAATGTTACAGCCTCGGTGAATGTAGGAGTCGGGCCCCAGGGGGTTGCAGTCTCCCCAGATGGGACAAAGGTATATGTGACAAACGAGGGTAGCGACACTGGTGCAATTAGCACTGTTTCTGTAATTGACACTGCAACCAATACTGTTGCAGCTACTGTGAATGTAGGAATCCGTCCTCGTGGAATTGCAGTCACTCCTGATGGAACAAAGGTATATGTGATGAACTATGGCAGCAACGAGATCTCCATAATTGACACAGCAAATGATACTGTTACAGCCACGGTGAGTACAGAAAATCCTTGGGGAATTGCAATCTCTCCAGATGGAACAAAAGTATATGTGACGAATAACGGCGAGAATATCTCTGTAATTGATATTGCAACAAACACTGTTACAGATACTGTGCCTGTAGGAGGGCTTCTTGACGGGGTTGCAGTCAGTCCAGATGGAACAAAAGTATACGTGACAAATGGTTGGTATAAGGGAGACGATGGGCCGTCCTACGCTCTTGATATTGGCACTGTTTCTGTAATTGACACAGCTACTAACGCCGTTACAGCCACAGTGGATGTAGGAAATTTGCCTCGGGGCGTTGTAGTCTCTCCAGATGGAACAAAGGTATATGTGACGAACTTTGGAAGCGGCAACGTCTCTATAATTGACACTGCAACAAACACTGTTACAGCCTCGGTGAATGTGGGGAGCATGCCTATTGGAGTTGCAGTCACACCGACGCTAGAACCAGAGATTAACACAACTCCAGAGACTAACACAACCCAGATCACTACCGATACCTCAAACCAGTTGAATCCCGATGTCTACGGTGACAGAATAGTGTGGCAGGATGACCGTAATGGAGGAAACGCAGAATACTGGAGTCCTGCTGGAAACTGGGATATCTACATGTACGATGTTTCTACTTCCACGGAATTCCAGATAACTACCGGTGAATCATGTCAGATCAATCCTGCTATTTATGGGAATAAGATCGTATGGCAGGATGACCGTGGTGGAAAATCCGATATCTACATGTACGATCTTTCCACTCAACAGGAAATTCAGATATCAACAAGCGGAACAGCGTTTTATCCTGCAATCTATGGGGACAGGATTGTTTGGAAGGATACTCGAGATGAAAAATCCGATATTTACATGTATAATATCTCTACCTCTCAGAAAACTCAGATATCAACAAAAGGAATAGCTTCCGGAGGCCAACTTTCCGGTCCTGATATATACAAAGATAAAATAGTGTGGCAGGAACTTGAGGAATTCGCCGACTTCACCAATCTTGTCCTGTACAACCTTTCCACTCAACAGGAAACTCAGATAACCACCAGTGGATACGGAGGAGTAAGTATTACTGGTTTCTACAGTTTTGCTATCCATGACGATAAGATAGTGATGTGTAGCCCTGCTGGGGATGACGCCAGTTATATCATGGTGTACGATCTCTCCACTCAGGAAACAGCCAATATTGGTAGTGGAAAGCCACTAAGTCCTGATATTTACGGTGACAGGATAGCGTACGAGGAAGTGTCATGGGAGGGCGACTACGTTGATGACCCATATCAGTATTATTATAATATTTACGTATATGACCTCACCACTGAAAAGGGAATTCAGGTCTCCAATAGCGGAACAGCTTATAATCCCGCTATTAACAGTGATAAGATAGTGTGGGAAGATAGGCGCAATGGAAACGCTGATATCTACATGTTTACCTTCTCTTCATCTGAAGTGCCACCCCTGGATGATAATGAGACTGATGAGGGTAATGGAACAGATAACGAAACTGAAGTTCCGGACAATGACTCAGATAATGGAGATGACACTGGATCGGATAATGGGACCGAAGATTCAGACAGTTGTCCTGAATTAACACCTCTTAATGGTATGCAGGCTCTTAATAAATATTTAGAATGTAAGTATAAATGTCATGAAAAGACCAGAGCAGGTCTGGCTTCTCCCCTTGAGAAGTCGATGTGTTTCTACGAAAAGGGGGAGGATGAAAAAGCCATTTGCATGCTTAAATCATTCATTCACCTTGCGGAAAAAATGAAGGTATGCAAACAGATTTCGGTTGATGAAGCAGATTACATGATAAGGGAAGCAGAGAAAATTATAGACCTGATAAAGGCAGAGCTTGATGAAACAGACAATGAAAAAAAGGTTTCAGATAATGACTCTGATGCTAAAACAGGAAATATGAATAAAGAAGCCTGTGAAAAGTCTAAACCAGTATGTAAACCAGAATGCGAAGAAACTAAACCAGAATGTGAAGAAACTAAACCAGTATGTAAAGAAACTAAACCGGTATGTAAACCAGCCTGCGAAAAACCAGAAAAAGTAGGTGAAGAACCCAAAAAAGTTTGTAAACCTGCATGCGAAGAAAATAAAGAAGTAAAGAAGACGGTCTGCGAAGAAACCAAACCAGTATGCGATGGATCTAAACCAGTATTCGACAAACTTAAACCAGTTTGTAAACCAGTCTGTAATTACATAGAAAAAGTAAGTGAAGACGCTGGAGAAGTGAGTGAAGATAAAGAAGTAAGCTCGAATACTGAAGAAGAAGTTTCTGAACCTGTAAAGAAAGAAGAAATCGCGGTTGAAGAAGTTTCCGAACCTGAAAAAGCAATTTCTGAACCTGTAGAGAAAGAAGAAGTAAACCTGAATACTGAAAAAGTAAGTGAAGATAGACAAGTAAATGAAGGCGTTGAAGAAGCAAGTGAGGATAAAGAAGTAAGCTCGAATACTAAAGAAGAAGAAGTTTCTGAACCTGAAAAAGCAGTTTCTGAGCCTAAAAAAGCAATTTCTGAGTCTGTAGAGAAAGAAGAAGTAAGCCTGAATACTGAAAAAGTAAGTGAAGATAAAGAAGTAAGTGAAGATAAAGAAGTAAGTGAAGATAAAGAAGTAAGTGAAGATAAAGAAGTAAGTGAAGATAAAGAAGTAAGTGAAGATAAAGAAGTAAGTGAAGATAAAGAGGTAAGTAAGGATAATATCGATCAGATAATGATAAATTAAAACTGAGGATAAGTTAACACTGTCAGGAGGTGATAACTAAAAACCAATGACAGC
>JALNYB010000131.1 GCA_023230065.1 Candidatus Methanomethylophilaceae archaeon | reverse complement strand
ATCTGCATTCTTGAGTTTTCCGAGTGTTGTTATGTTCTTCTCTTCTCCTTTTCTGCCCGCATTTTTTACAATACCTACCGGAGTGTCAGGAGAATGATATTTCAATAAAATATCAGTTGCCTGCGCCAGATAATCTATTCTAGTCTTGCTTTTAGGATTGTATAATGCGATGACAAAGTCTCCCTGTCCTGCGAGATCCACTCTTTTCATTATAAGGTCCAAAGGTGTCATGAGGTCACTGAGGCTTATGATAGCAAGATCATGCATAAGGGGCGCTCCGAGAACAGATGCGGCAGTGCTTGCGGCAGTCATTCCCGGTACGACGTCAATATCGATGTTAGCATCAAGTTCATCTGCTACTTGGTAGATGATGCCAGCCATTCCGTATATGCCGGAATCACCGCTGCTTATCATTGCTACTGTCTGACCTTTCATTGCTTCTTCAACTGCCATTTTACAGCGTTCTACTTCTCTCATCATTCCTGTTGAGATGTATCTTTTGTCAGAAGGGAAGAAACCCTCGATCATTTTCACGTATGTCGTGTATCCTGTGATGACATCGGCTTCTCTGATGACTCTCTCTGCTTTGATGGTCATATGTTCCAGACTGCCGGGCCCGAAACCTACGACGTACAGTTTTCCTTTAGACATCCTCAGTCCTCCGTTCCCTTGCGGAATTCGGTGGTGAATTTCTTGTCATAGAGTTTCGAGAGATCGTATTCTTTTCCGAGGAAATCTCCGACGAGTGTCAATGCGGTCTTCTCGATCTTAGCTTCTTTTACTTTCTCTGCAATGTTTGTAAGATCGCCGATAACGATCTTCTGATCCGGCCAAGATGCTTTGTATACGACAGCTACTGGTGTCTCGGGTTTGTATCCGCCCTCGATGAGGGTTTCCGATAATTCATCGATGAATCCTATGCTCAGGAAAATTACCATGGTGGCGTTATGCCTTGCAAGGTCAATGAGTTTCTCTTTCGGTGGCATAGGCGTGCGCCCCTCCATTCTTGTGAGAATGACAGTTTGACTTACGCTTGGGAGAGTAAATTCTTTTTTCAGGACGGCGGCAGATGCAAACGCTGAGCTTACACCCGGAATGACCTCGAATTCTATGCCTAGAGCTTCCAATCTGTCCATCTGTTCTCTGTGTGCTCCGTATATCGCGGGGTCTCCTGTGTGCACACGTGCGACCTTCATTCCTTTTTTCTCTGCATCAGCCATTATATCGATGACCTCATCTAGATTCATCAATGCACTGTTGTATATTTTTGCAGAAGGTTTAGCATTGCACAGGACCTTTGGATTCACCAAAGAACCTGCATATACGATAACATCTGCTGCATCTATCAGTTTTTTACCTTTTATGGTAAGAAGTTCGGGGTCTCCCGGTCCTGCGCCTATGAATGAAATCATTTTATTCCCTCTTTTTGTTTTCAATATGTTGTTTGTAAATTATTTATTATCTATCAGCAAGAATCATAGGACAGAACAAACGGTCCTCTTTCATTCTCGATTATCTCCGCCTCCACACCGTACACGTCTTTGATAGCTTCCGGTGTGATTGTTTCTCTAGGTGTGCCGTAACTGTATATCTTCTTTTTACTGAGCATTAGGATCTTATCAGAATATCTGAGTGCTAGATTGAGATCGTGCAATGCAATTATCATTCCGCTGTTCTCTTCGTGAACAATCTCACGCATGATCTTCATGGTCTCGATCTGATGTCTGAGATCCAAAGAACTTGTGGGTTCATCGAATATGTAGAAATTCGGATGTTGACATAGTGTTCTTGCAATGAATACTCTCTGAAGCTGACCTCCGGAGATCTCATTTATGTATCTGGGTGCAAGGTCCACGATATTCATCCTCATCATGGCCTGTTCGGCTATATCCAGATCTGCTTCTGTATAATCCCAATTAATGTATGGTTTTCTGCCCATCAATACGGTATCCAATACTGATGTGAATTGAGTATAATTGTAATATTGAGGAACATAACCCAAGATCTTGGAAAGTTCTTCTCTGGTGTAATCTTTAATGTCACGGTTATCGATATTTATTTGGCCTTTCATGGGGTCTTGAAGATTGCAGAGTGTTTTTATCAGTGTAGATTTGCCTGATCCATTAGGACCCAATATTGATAGAATGTTTCCCGTATTGGCTTGAAAATCTATATCTTCTATCACAGTTTTTCCATCATATCCTTGGAAAAGAGATTCTACAGAGAGTTTCATGCGAGATACCTTCCATTCTTTCTTGATACCAGCCAAATAAAGAATACGCCTCCGATAAGGTACAGAAGGATACCGACCGGAAGTTCCTGGGGGCTCATTATTATCCTTGCGACCGTATCTGATATCAGCAGGATTACAGCTCCCATTAACGCGGATGCTGGAATTAGATATCTATTGTCATTACCGATCAATATCCTGCATATATGCGGGGCCATAAGACCGATGAAACCTATGACTCCTGTGAATGCAAGACATGCAGATGTAATCAGAGTACATACTATCAGAAGATTTCTGCGAATTTTACGTACATCGATTCCGAGACTTTTTGCGACATCGTCGCCACCTGACATGGTATTCATATCGACTGCCCGGCGCTCTAGTAATATGAATCCTACCAAGACAATAGGAACAATGAACACTATGCTGCTCCATGTTGCTCCCCACATTCCTCCCATGAGCCAATTCACTATTTCACGAAGGGCGGCATCATCAGAAACGTATTTTGCAAACGATACTCCGGCTTGGAAAAGATATCCTACAACGACTCCTGAGAGTACCAATACGGATTGTGATGCTATGTTGTTCTTAGAGATTATCAGAACCAGGACCATGCTGAGTGTTCCGAACAGGAATGCGAAAAGTATCGTGATCAGTGTTTTTGCTGAGAATGAGATGCCTATAATCTCTACGATGCCGTAGTATGCAGATCCGAATATTGCGGCGCCAAATGCTATAGCCATTGCCGCACCGAATGCCGCAGCAGACGAAACTCCCAATGTGAAAGGGCTTACTAACGGGTTTCTCAGGAGGCTTTGCATGACCGTACCGGATGCACCAAGTGCGATACCGGTGAGTATGCATAGAAGTATGCGTGGTTCACGACCGTTTATTATGATGTTGGAGAAGTAAGATTCTGAAAGAGTGAATGAATTGGGAATTA
>JALNYB010000132.1 GCA_023230065.1 Candidatus Methanomethylophilaceae archaeon | reverse complement strand
CCGATGGATCTGCATACTACAAAGATTTGCCACAGGTTTTCGGAGAGTATGTCAATGGATACGTTCTCGTTGATATGACGAAATCGAACAGCTCCCCGAACTACATGAGTGCCTATGACTCAGAATTGGGAACGTACTCCGATAGCGACGTCACCATAACGAAATACAATGCCACATCATCATTCTACGGACCTCAGAGCTTCTCTATCGCCGTGGATTTCGATACGTCGAAGTATAATGCAGTTGTGATAAAATCAAATAATCTGGCCATCTGGATGGAGGCCGGAAAGCTGTATTCGGTGAATTCCACGTATTCGAACGATTATGATATATTCTTAGTCCCATCCTCTGAAACCGAAGATCTGACACTTGCCGAGATCAAAGTGTATTCCGAGGGTTTGAGTCCGCCAGATAATAACGGGACCGTGTTCGCTGTCGTCTGCATCTTGCTGTGCGTGTTCGCGTTCGGAATTCTAATCAATTCCGGAAGGCGCACTAAATGGGGTGAGAGTGCGGGTCTCGAAGAATTGGCTTCTGTATCCGAGGATGTTCCTGCAGAAGAGTCGGTCGAGAAGGAGGAATGATTCCGGTACTCCTGCGGTTTCTCGCAGGAGTACCAATAAACTATTTATGGGGATGATATCCCCGGAGATTTTTTAATTCAGTGAATGGGTCCGTCCGTTCTGAACTCTATCGGTTTGTATTTTTCGTTTTATGCGAACTATTCTGTGCGCCGGACTCAGGATCGAACAAATATGAGTAAATAATCAAAATAGGTCAGATCAGGTCAATCCACATCTTTATTGAAAATACAATATGCGGCGCAGCTGCTTCACACCACCCGTTAAATATCCATTTTCAGATTGTGTTCCGATCTGACATGAACGGAGAACATATCGTCAAATTGTCCAGCGCACTCGTCTCATCCATTCGCCAAAAATGCATAATAACATATGGGGGCGTATTCTGATGAGTGAGATCAGAGCAGCACTGGTGGGTGCCTGCGGCAAGATGGGCAGTCTGATCATACGCCGTATCCTGGCTACTGACGGAATTGTGCTGTCGGCGGCATTTGATCTTGTGAACATAGGGGCGGATGTCGGCGAGGTCATCGGCGCAGGGAAGCTGAACGTTCCCGTATCTGATTCAAAGGATCTCTCATCCGTTCTGAAGGAGACGAAGACCGATGTTCTCATTGATTTCACTATAGCTCCGGCGACCGCGGTGAATGCACCCGCGGCCGCAACTGCAGGTGTTAACCTCATCATCGGTACAACGGGACTCACGGCAGAGCAGAAGACGAATATCACTGACGCCGTCATAAAGAACAACGTTGCGGCGGTGATATCCTCCAATTATTCCATAGGTGTAGGGGTCTTCTTCAAACTGATCAAGGATGCTGCAAAGTATCTCGGTAATGATTACGATGTGGAGATAATCGAAGCACATCACAATCAGAAGAAGGATGCGCCAAGCGGCACCGCGATGACCGCAGCGGAGATAATCAGCAAGGAGATGGGCGGGAAGGATCTCGTCTTCGGACGCGAAGGTCTCTGCCCGCGCGGTAAAGAAATAGGGATACACGCGGTCAGAGGCGGAGATATCGTTGGTGATCATACAGTAATGTTCATAGGCAACTCCGAACGTATTGAGCTGCACCATCAGGCCCATTCGAGGGAGATCTTCGTGGGCGGAGCGGTCATGGCCGCAAAGTGGGTCGCCTCCCAGAAGAAGGGCGTTGTGTACGAAATGTCTGACGTATTGAACTGAGAGTGCGTAAAGCGATTATCTGTCCTTCAGTCCTCTCAGGAACCAGTTGACCGTGGCCTTGTATATCTCGGGCCGTTCGATGTGATGCATATGCGTCGCATCAGGTATGACCGCTATGCATGCATTGCCGAAAGCTTCCTGAAAATCCTTCACTGTTTTAACATGCGCCTCGTCCCTGTCACCGCACTTGAGGAGGACGGGAACGTCTATCTCCCCAAGTCTCGGGTACAGGTCGAAGTTCTTCAGGTTGCCGGTGACCGTGAACTCGCTGGGGCCCCACATTCTTATGTAAACACCCATATTCATCTTTTCCATGGAATCGACCAGATAATCGGGCCACGGATCCAGGTTGCAGACGAATCTCCTGTAGTATTCGGTCACTGCTTCGCCGTATTCATTACCGTATTCTCGGTCTCTTCCCCCGTCCTCGATCGTGGCTATCGCAGAATCCGACAAGTCATTGATATTCATTCTTTGATCTCTTTCCCACATCGGAGAGCTGAGCAGAGGGCCGGACAGGATCAGTCCCCTGACCCCCTTCGTACCTTTGTCCAGAAGGTAAGAGCATACCAGCCCGCATCCCCCGGAGAATCCGATCAATATCACATCGGATAGTCCCAGTTCATCTCTTACTACGGTCAGTTCCTCCGTGTATGTTTTCAAGGAATAGAGCTCGTCATTGGAAGCTCTGTCGGACCTTCCGCAGCCTAATTGATCATAGAAGTACACAGGTCGTTCATCAGAGAGATCGCTGACGGTCTGAGGCATGCTTAGGAATCCGGGGCCTCCGTGCACGTGTCCCCTTTTTCTCCTCCCCATAGACGCAGCTCCAGATCTTCCCGTTATCCGTGGGGATGAATCTTTCTTTCAAGCAGACACCGTTCATAGACCATGTTTTTTCTATTTGGTTCAGAGCCCGGCAGGTCCCGATGTTAACTGAGCTTGGCAATAGATTCTGAAGAAGATTAGAATTTGAGAGTATGAAATGTTAAAATTCGGATCTCGGTTCTTTCACCGTTTCTTTCCTTTGAGTTCAGATATTTCTTGCCTGGCTCGCGCTTGGACGTGACTCTATAAGCGTATTTCTTGTCTCCGCGGAGCTCATAGCATACTTTCATTGTAGTACACTGTGGCACTACACACATACAAGACTCGTTCTTTATATATCATTTATATACTCTTTAAATACAAATCAGAGCTCAAAAAATGGAACTACATTACGTAGTATCAAGATTCGGGAATTTCGGTTGAGATGATTAGGCCGTTATTGAAGAAGTCACACTCTCGGAAAAATAACCGTGGCACACAATAATGCTTTTGAAATAATTGATTGTTGTCCTAATCATATAGTTTGAGAACAGTTAGAGAAAACGTGGTTTTTCGGTATAAGATACGACCACTCT
>JALNYB010000026.1 GCA_023230065.1 Candidatus Methanomethylophilaceae archaeon | reverse complement strand
CAGATCATCACCTAAGGCCGCAAAATACGGTCTTGTGAAATATGGCCCATGCATAATGATCAAAACACAGCTTGGTACCAAATTAATGGACCGGTGGTGTGTTTATACCAGATTCTGGAGATTCTTTGGTATTCTATCGCAGATAATCTCATTCGTTCTGATGGTAGGCATCATTTACATACTTGCAGTCGGTGTAATGAATCTGGCAAGCAGCTTGAATGCAGATGGTATCGGTATAGAATATGCACTTGCTATCCCAGGACTTAACCCGCTATTACCTCTTTGGTATGGTATCTTAGGACTATTCGTCGCAATGGTGCTTCATGAACTTGCACATGGAATGCAAACCAAATCCAACAATATGCGCGTAAGTTCCACCGGATTACTTTACGGTGTCGTTCCATTGGGTGCATTCGTAGAACCAAATGAAGAAGATGTTAAGAAAAGCAGCAGAAGAGTCAAATTGGATTTGTATTCTGCAGGCATTTCAACCAACTTGATCGTTGCAATCATCGCATTCACTTTGTTCGCTGTAGTAATGCTAGGAGGAATATCATCTCCATACGGAGATAGTGCCGCTATTTATTCGACAACAAGCGATTCTCCTGCAAGCGATACAGGACTTCCCAGCGGAGTCATCATAGAATATGTGAATGGCGAAGAATATGATATCAACGCTTCAACATACAGCTGGGACCCAGGAGAGACCGTCACTGTAACATATATCGCAAAAGACGGAGAACATACAACAGATATCCAATGGGGAGTGTACATAGAATCCGTAAGCGATTCTTCTCCTGCAAGCGGTATTCTGACAGCTAAGACATTTCTGATATCGATAACCAGTAATGGTGAAGAAACATTACTTTGGAATCAAACACAATTCACTTCCTACATGAAGACCACAAGCCCAGGAGAAACTGTTACAATAGCTTGCATGACAGAAGATGGAACTGTAACTACACACAACCTTACATTGGGAACCAAAGGATCTGTAGGATACGTGGGCATAGTCACAAGTACCTCCGGAATGTACTTCACTACGCCTAACACCATGCTCGATGAGGCCAGAAACCCGATTTATGGTGCGGACTCCCTTACATCCTATGCGACATCGCTTATCGGCTATATTGCAGGTCCGTTCACAGGATTCTCCCCTATGCCTGAGAGCGTCCAGTGGTGGTACGACGTTCCTCTTGACGGTGTATTTTGGATCTTCGTCAGTATTCTATATTGGATATTCTGGTTGAACATTATGCTCGGAGTATCCAATGCGATTCCAGCATATCCGTTTGATGGAGGATTTATCTTCCTCGGCTGGTTAGACAAGTTACTGGAAAAGATGGGGATGAAAGACATGCAAAAACGCATGGCCCTTGCAGATACCATTACAAGTTATCTCTCTATAGTGATGATCATGCTATATGTTTTGGTCATCGTAGCGGTAGTGCTATGAAGATAATAAAAAGGATGGAGACCTGACGACCGACTCATTTTGAGGGAAAACACTAGACCCATTTGATGAGATTATTCGCGGTAAACTCAAGAGTCGTAATCGATCGTTGCTTGTGCGTAGCATGGTCTCCGGTGTTCATTGGTCCCATCCATGACACCCTTACGGGTTGGCTGGCTACAAATATAATCACTTCATCGTTAGTATATAGTGATTTTTGAACTCGATCTGGTAAAACATTAAACCCTATATGTTATCATGTTTGTTATCATCATTAATACCATATTGTTTACCATAAATGTATGCCAGATTTAAATAATCATTAATTTTGTAAATTATAATTAAAATTTAATAATATTCACTAATTTACAAATCGATACATGTCAAGTATTAAGAATGAACACGCTGTTTACACGAATCACATGTTTAATCCAGAGAAGGACTTCAATAGAAAGGTCATAGAAATACTGGGTAAAGACGGTAAATCCATCAGCTCCTTGGCTAAAGATCTCGAAACTATTGGAATTAAACATCACCGTTTGATACTTACAGGATATCTAAGAGCACTAACAGACATGAACATTCTCAGAGAAAGAGAAGTTCCACCATCGAAAATATACATACCTATAAGATCCCTTCCAGACAGCTTATATCAATCTGTAGAGAAAACGTGTAAAAAATATCAGGCAGATCCTAACGAAACCACCCTATATGTACTGTACAAAATACTCAAACGCCCTATATTTGATTCTGAATTGAAACTTGCAGGTGTAACACGTATAACAGGAAGACCTGTTGATGAAGCTACCACTCTAGAATGCAAAAAAGTCCTAAGACGTAGCGGAAACATCATACCAGGTGAAATTGCCTACGCTCCTGCCATAGATCACTCAGAAATATATACCGATATTCTAACAGATATTGTTCTTGATTTAAAAGATTCGAAACATTTGGTGATGGAAACAAAACAAACGAAACTAATATAAAGATTTCCCAATACACTTTTATCTTGCTTATTATATGATGTATCATGACCCTGGATGCCATTGTTGAGGCTATCAGGACTTTCCCCGGAGTTACCAGGAAGAAAGCCATTCATGAGATAGTAGACCTTCTGCCTGTATCTGATTTCCCTCAGGTAGCAGCTTCTAACGGAGAGGATGCTGCTGCCATTGAATATGGAGATAATTATATATTATTCGCTGCAGACGGTATAATGGAATCGCTGGTAGCTTCAGATCCATATTACGCAGGATATTTCGCAGTACTTGTCAATGTAAACGATATTGCAGCCATGGGTGGAAAGGCTATGGCAATGGTAGATGTGATGTCACTATCCAAAAGCAAGATCTGTAATCAGATCCTTGCAGGCATGTCAAGAGCCGTAAAGAAATTCAACGTACCTATTGTCGGAGGACACACACATCCTGATTGTAAGTATCACGCAATAGATATTTCCATCATCGGAACGGTTCCTAAAGAAGATATTATCCTTAGCAGCACTGCAGAAGACGATGATGATATTGTTTTCGTGATAGACCTTGACGGATTCTTCCCCCCAAATCTGCCTTATGCATGGGATTCTACCACAAATAAAAACGATGATCTTGTACAGGCTCAAATGGAAATGATGACACATGTCGCCAAAGAGCATCTTGTTCATTCCGGAAAAGATATGAGCAATCCTGGATGCATCGGAACCTTAGGAATGATGCTTGAAAGCTCGATGAAAGGTGGAAATATTGACGTCACTAAAATACCTATGCCAAAAAATGTCGATCAAATCCAATGGATCCTCACATACCAAGGATGCGGGTTTGTCTTTGCATGCCCTCCTGAGAATTCTCAACGCGTAATAGATATGTTCTCTACGGTAGGATGCGATGGAGCCGTTGTGGGAAATATCAACGATTCAATGAAATTAACAATAACCGACGACAGTGAGAGCAGGTTATTATTTGATTTCAAAACAGACATCATAACAGGATGCTCCCCTAAGAAGAAATAAAAAGTGTTAGGCGACAGAGGTGGACACCGCCTCTCTGTTCAAGTTTATCACATCGATTCTCAACCCTGCTTCCCCGTAAACGTCAGTAGCTCAAGGTAAGGCTGCTCCCGTCAGGACCTGACCCGGTCTCCCTGATTATTGCACGCCTAACGACCCTCCGGCTGTCTAGCGTACCTACACTGACTCTACAGGACAAGATCTCATAGTCACTTTGTGGGCTTGAAAGATCAGCGTTGCCGCCCTCTGCAGTCATCCCCGCTATTGACGATTGCGGGTGAAGGGCACGCCAAGCTCCCCGATCAAGCCTAACAATACGGGTTATCTATTGTGTTTATTTAATATCTTTCTATTTTTTGAATCTTATTTTCACTAAGCCAGGTATTTTCTTGAGAATGTATTATATATGAAATGTAGCATGATACCGCTAACCGTGCTAATTGTTAGCACGTGTCAAGGTGAGATGATGAATTTCTTTGGATTGACCGACCCGTGGATCTGGGGTGCATACGTCGCATGTTTCCTATGTGTGGCATTATGCTGTACATACGGATGGATTACCAGAAATAAAAAAGAAGAGAGTGAAGACGATGAGTAACGGCATATCTATGGAGATATTCCTCCCCATGCTTGCCATATTTTTGGTAGCTACAATAGCACTAGGATGGTATGGATATAAGAATACCAAAAGCAACCAAGAATACCTTCTGGGTAGAAACAAGAGTAATTCAGTCATCATTGCACTTTCATACGGTGCAACATTTCTTAGCGCATCCGCCGTCATCGGATTCGGCGGCCAGGCCGCAGTTCACGGAATGTCTTTACTTTGGTTATGTTTCCTTAATCTGTTTTTAGGTCTTTTCGTAGCGTTCGTATTCTTTGGAACACGCACAAGAAAGATCGGAAGAAAACTTGGAGCATCCACATTTGCAGATCTTCTTGGAAAAATATACAAATCCAATGGAATCAGAGCTTTCACAGCCATATTGATCATCGTGATGATGCCTATATACTGCGCCGCGGTACTAAAAGGTGGAGTGAATTCTTTAGCAGTCATTACAGGACTTACTCAATATTATGATCTTATCTTGATCGGACTTGCACTTATAGTTGGAATATACGTGATATACGGCGGAATTATTGCCGTTATGTACAACGATGCACTACAAGCAGGTATAATGTTCATCGGAATGGCAGTCATACTTGTTGTCACATATACCACCTTAGGCGGAGTGTCTGCAGCAAACGGAAGCCTTACTAATCTTTGGGATTCAGGACTGATCACCGGTGCAGGAACACTACCAGGATTCGATGGATGGACCAACTTCTCTGAATTCGGATCGAACGAATGGCTTACAGTAGTAACTACATTCCTACTCGGAGTGGGTATCGGTGCACTCACACAGCCTCAGCTTGTTGTAAGATTCATGTCTGCGAATGATGATAAGACACTCAACAAATCGATGATCATAGGAAGCATATTCATGATCACCATTGTCGGTGCGGCATATACAGTGGGTGCACTCAGCAACGTTTACTTCTACAATAACTATGGAGTAGGTGCATACCAATATCTTCAGAATCTGCACTTAGGTACCGATTTCATCATCCCTGAGTTCATATTAGATATATTCAGCACCGTAACATTCGGTGATATTTTTGTATCACTGTTCCTGTTATCTCTGATATGCGCATCGATATCCACAATCAGTGCACTGATGCATACCATAGGTTCTGCAGGAGGTTTTGATCTATACACCCTTGCAAAGAGCAGAAGAGAGAAAAAACCATTCAATTCACAATCAATCAGGATCAATCGTATCTGCACCATGATTGTCATGGTCCTGGTGGTCGTATACTGCTACATTATGCCATCAGATATCATAGCAAAAGCAACATCATTATTCATGGGTATGACTGCAGCCGCATTGTTGCCTACGTTCGCTCACGGACTGTACTCGAAGAAACCAAGAAAAGACGCGGCCGTTGCCAGTATTGTTGTTGGAACTGCCTCATATCTAATATGGGCACTTTTCATAAATGCCGGTTCATCGATATTCTTACCTATCTGTAAATGGATCACAGGAAGCAAAGTGCTGTTCATGAACTCAAGCATAATGTACGTCGATGCTTTGCTCATCGCACTGCCTCTATCTATCATAACAATGATCTTAGTATTGATGTTGAAAAAGGCACCTTCAAAAATACAGGACCAAGAAGCCGAAACAGTTTCTGGATGACAGCTATTTCATAAAAAAAAACCATTTAGTTTTTCTTCTTATTTCCAAACTTATCAAAAACGATTGATACAACTGAGATCATAATATTTGAACAGACAATATCAAAATCTTAAAAATACCCACGTAAATGAAACACTTTAAAATATTTGTAACAATCTGGGATTAACATGGCGGATAAGGCTTTGGAAATAAGAGACGTCTCAGTTGTGAGGGACGGAAAGAAGATCCTCGATTCCATAAGCATGGATATAGATGTAGGGAAGAATCTTGCGGTCATAGGACTGAACGGTTCTGGAAAAACCACTCTTATCAAACTCCTAAGGGGAGATATTCATCCTTATTATGATGAGACTAACCCTGCTATGATGAAAATATTCGGCGAAGAGCATTGGAATATCTTCGATGTACGCAGCAAGATGGGAGTAGTCTCAATGGATCTGCAGAGCATGTTCCGCAACGATACAACCGTTTACGAAGTTATCGCATCTGGATTCTTTGGAAGCTTAGATGTCTTTAGAAATATGAAAGTAACTGATGAGATGATTAAAAAAGTTTACGAAAAAGCCGTTTTTATGGGTATCGAAGACCTTTTAGAAAGGACACTTGAAGGACTTTCTCTCGGAGAAATGAGACGCACGCTTATTGCGAGAGCACTCGTAACAGATCCGAAAATGCTTGTCCTGGATGAACCTATGACAGGTTTAGATATCGTAATGAAATCTAAATTCAGAACCATGTTCGACATAATGGTCGACAAGGGCGTTAATATCATAATGATTACACATGACCTCACCGATATACCTGTAAATATCAACAGGATCATAATGATGAAAGCAGGCAGAATATTTGCAGATGGGGATAAAAAAAAGTTGCTAAATTCCAAAACCGTAAGCGAATTGTACGGCGAACCTATTAAGGTGGAAGACACTAACGGAATTTATCGTATGTATATAGAAGAGTAAAGTTGGAGAATCAGATGAAATATATTTGTCCGGAATGCGGAAATGAAATACGAAAAGATGCAGAATTTTGCCATACATGCGGATGTGTAAAATCAAAAGCGATCATATTCGATGATAAGATGAAGATGGTCTCCGGGAGCATGAAATGTGCATTCTGTGGAGGAGACATAGCTGAGGGAGACATTTTCTGTCAGCACTGTGGAAAAACCATTACTAGACAGCAAATGATAACTTTCAAGCCTACATTCAACGCAAGTTCTGCGATCGGAATAGCATTGGCGCTTATCCCGGCTTTCTTCAATATCTTCGGATTAGGACATCTGTTCTTTAGAAAATGGAAGAGAGCTGCCGTTTACCTATGCATAACCGCATTATTCTTATTCGTACAATACCAAATGATACTTACATCTACAGAAAGGACGATATTCGAAATAACATCGATACTTGTTTATGTTATTCATGGTATGGAAATATTCACCTTAGCACTCATGCCCAGACCTTCTTCCAAATGATGGTATTATCATGTCAGACGATTGGACCGAGAAATACAGACCCAAAAGCCTTTCTGGCGTCATAGGGAATCCCGGCGCCGTAGAGGATCTCAGGAAATGGGCACTTTCTTGGAATAATGGAATACCTAAAAAAAGAGCCGTCGTATTGATTGGTACTCCTGGTATCGGAAAGACAACATCCGCAGAAGCCCTGGCCGCAGACATGGGCTGGGGTATCGTCGAGATGAATTCATCGGATCAACGTACAGGCGACATAATAAGAGATATCGCATTCAAAGGCGCTTATTTTAACACGTTCAATGACGAAGGAACATATCTGAACTCAAAGGATGGCGGCAGAAAACTCATCATCCTTGATGAAGCGGACAGTTTGTTCGGAACCGCAGACAGGGGTGCTCTTCCAGCCATAAACGAACTTGTGAAGACCACACAACAACCTGTCATCCTGATCGTCAATGACTTTTATGCATTATCTAAGAAAAGCGCTGCGATAAAAACGGATACTATCCAAATATCATTCAGGAAACCGACTGCGAGATCCATAGCCAGTGCATTGAAGATCATAGCAGATAAGGAAGACGTTTCTGTGAGTCCTATAGTCCTCGATAAAATAGCAACTAACGCAGGAGGAGATATGCGTGCAGCGGTAAGGGATCTTGAATCGCTTTCACTCGGAGAGACCGTGATCTCTGTCGAATCCGCTGACCAACTTTCTGAAAGGATCGTCAAGAAGGATATGTATGCACTGATGGATGCCATATTCAGAAAAAACGACCCGATGGGTGCAAGGGCAATGCTCTCAAAGACCAGCTCAGATCCTGAATCAGCAATCCTCTGGGTAGATGAAAATCTACCATACGAATACCGCGATACAGGAGACCTTGTACGCGGATATGAAAAACTGGCACGCGCAGACATCTTTCTGGGAAGGGTACACAGGCGTCAATATTACAGATTCTGGGCTTACGCAGGTGACCTTATGACGGCGGGCGTCTCAAGCGCTAAATTAAGCCAAATGACATCACATGACAGAATAAGATTCCCACTATATCTTATGAAAATGTCACGTAGCAAGGCTGTACGCGCCGTAAAATACAGTGTATGCTTTAAACTTGCTACTTTCCTTCATACTTCCACAAACAGAGTTCAATTCGACATCTTACTTACTGTGAGAGAGCTTGCCAAGAACGATGCTGACATTAGATCTTTCCTTATCAAAGAGGTCGGAATTGACGAAGAAGAACTGGCATTCATCCTTGACTGCAAGATGGACTCTGATATAGTGAAACTCGCTATGGCGGAATCCTTTTTAGCCGAACCTACACCTGAAAGTAAAAAAGAAACCCCTAAAAAGGCTGAAGTACCAACAAACAAAGTGCCCGTAACGAAAGCTGAAGAACCCGTAAAAGCAGAGGAAAGAACAAAGCCTGCAGAACATGCACCCGAAGCAAAAAAGGTTCAGCGTAATCTTTTCGATTTCTGAGATGAACATATGGACGAAGAATACAAACAAATCCTGCTCCACCAGCAATATCGCCTTTACAAGGACCATGCAGCAGTAAAACTCTGTCATTGGATGAAAGAGAGTCTGGTTCACGAAAGACACTGTTACAAACAAGATTTTTACGGCATCCAAAGCCATAGATGTCTTCAAATGACACCTGCCATAAATGAATGCAGCCATCAATGCACATTCTGCTGGAGAGTGGAAGGAAAGGACTTCGAGGTCAAAGATTGGGCAGAACCGAAGGAAATGCTTGATGCCCTCATAGCAGAACAAAGATTGTTGATCTCCGGATTCAAAGGGGATCCGAGATGTGATATAAAAATGTTCGAAGAAGCGAGCAATCCAAATCAGGTCGCGATATCTCTTGCCGGAGAACCCATCACATATCCTTATCTTTCAGATTTCATAAAAGAATGCCATAGAAGGGATATGACCACATTCTTAGTAACCAACGGAACATATCCTGAACAATTGGCTAATTTGGATGAATTACCCAGACAACTGTATGTTACTGTCGCTGCCCCGAACGAAAATATCTACAAAAAACTCTGTCGTCCTAAGATATCAGATGGATGGCAAAGGTTGATGAAAACATTAGAACTGTTTCCTTCACTCGATACAAGAAAAGTCATAAGACACACTCTCGTAAAGGAACTTAATCTCGGATGGGTCGAAGAATATGCAGAATTAGACCGGATCGCGGATCCCGACCTAATAGAACCGAAGGGATATGTCTTTGTCGGAGGATCCAGACAAAGGCTCAGAATGGATAATATGCCTTCATTCGATGAAATAAAGACCTTCTCCACAGAACTCGGAAGCATTGTTGGAATGAATATTATCAATGAAAGACCTGACAGCAGAGTTCTTTTACTCGGTCATGAAGGAATCGAAACTGATGTCAGGAAAATATATTCAGAAAATGTTTGATCAGATAAGACCTATCTGTCTGCTGAATAACCATACCAGCAGTATGATATGTATCGCAAAGAAGAGATACACCAGCTTGAATTTTGGCTTATTGGTCTTATGTCTGAAGGTTTTCATACCTAGTACTGCACCGATAGCACCCAATGCGGAAAAAAAGAGAAGTGTTGACTCTTTGATTCTCCATTGATCCTTCACAGCTCTGCTTTTATCTACACCATAGAGTAAGAATGCAATAAGGTTCAAGACGAAGTATATAACCTCTAACAAGAATAATTCGTTACCTGTCATTCAAGCACGCAATTTTGCGATGAAATCATCGATAGCAATTTCGAATCCTTCTTCGTTCTTCTCGCTTTTACCGTCAAAAAATACTGCCTCCGCGATACCAAGCTCACTTGAGACCCTTTCGCATTGTGCCTGACCCTTCTCATCGTTGTACATGCAACATATGAAAAGCGAAGTCTTCTTCTTTGCGAGTTCAGCTTTATTGGCCTCGAGGAATGTAACAAGTGATTTGTATGGTTTTCCTGCGTGGATACCAGTACCGAATATTATATGATTATAAGCAGACATATTGATCATCGTCTGTTTCTTCAGATCGAACATATCTGCACTTATGCTCTTTGCAATGTAATTTCCAACTTTTCTCGTTTTTCCGAGTTTGGAAGCGTAGATCACTGCCGTTGTGTTTCCCATTTCTTTTCCCATCCTTTTACCATTTTAGAACTTAGAACCGATATCTCTTGCTTTAGCGAGGATCGCAGCGTCGTTCGCAGCCGCATTCCTGGAGACCCCGTCGGCCATAACTATGGTATCTATTAGCTGATATTTGAAAAGTGACACTGCGTCGTCTGATATTCTCTTTGCAACGGCATCTGCTTCGCTTACTCCGCCACTACACGTTATTACAACTGCGAGTTTTTTATTGCATGGGATGACAGAACATGCATTTGAATCCAAGAAACTGAACATTCTGTCTTCCAATATTCTATACTGTGCCGACGGTTGCCCAAAATAACACGGTGCGGACAAAATGACTCCGTCTGCATGTCTAATATCCTCAAGAACATCAGATATCTCGTCATGAAGCACACACCTGCCTGCTTTCTTACAGCCTAAACATGCCTGACATCCTCTTAAACATTTAAAATCGTTCAAATAACGAAATGATACTGTATTTCCGTTTGCTTTTGCTTTTTCTGCAATAGCCTTTACAATTGTATCCGAATTTCCATTCTTTCTTGCACTGGCAACTATAGCTACGATCTTTGACATACAGGCAGAATCGATATCTAACTATATAATCCTAAATAAGGATACACTTAATCAATATTCAATACCTGGCCCATCAGGTAAATATCAATTACGTCTATTCCATATCAGGATGAATATGGAATACGAAGTCGAATTGATGGATCTGGAAAGAAGTAAAGAACTTCGTACAAAATACTACTCCCAGGATCTTTTCTCGACAAAAGCCGACATATCTGGACTATGCATAGAATTGATAACCGCAGACAAGAATCATACAGACATGTGGAAAGACAATTTTTATGCTATGTCTGAACACATAAAAGCACACGCGAAGATATACTCGATCAAAGACGAGACAATGGAGATGAAGGTTCTATTCGAACCTGCTACGAACGTAGCATTCCTGTTCAATTTTGATTATTACGGATGGATAAAAAGCATTGGTCTGGGTATTTCAGGCAACATCCTTGAAGAATCACATAACATTTATTCCATACACGGTGCGGCATTGGATATCGACGGTGTTGGTCTTACGCTCATCGCTCCATCGAAAACCGGAAAAACAACACAATCTTGGGGATTGTTAAGGGCTAAGAATGCACATATGATCTCCGATGATTGGTATTTTGTAAAATTAGGCATAGGAAGACCTGCCGTATTCGGTTCTGAGAAGAATTGTTACATAGATGCAGATATCGGAGATGTCTGGGAAGAATACAAACCCTTGATAAGAAACATAAGATTCGACAATGAAGGAAGAGGCATTGCCAACGTAAGGTGCACTGCTGGAGAATCGTCCGTGATCACAAGGACGACCATGCATTACATAATCCTGATGAAACGCGACCCGTTCGATCCTGAAACTATCAGAAAATTGACATCTGAAGAAGGTGTGAAATACATGATCGAGAACGATATGTGCAATCCCCATCAGATGGTTCGTTCAGAACATAAAATAAACTTGAGAAAAAAATTCATTGCAGAATACTTTTCAGCATGTGACATTTATCTTGTCAATACTATTGAAAGTGCGAAAAAAACACAGGAACTGATCAGGAATATCGTTCTTGATTAAAGTGATAATATGAAGATATCGCTACCATATCCCTTTAAAGATAGGACCAAAAACGATAAAAATAAAATTCTTAAAGAGACAGAAAGACACAAGATAGGCGCCGCAAAGATAGAGCGGAAAAATATATCCAGAATATTGATGATTTCTATTATTGCAATCATCATAATCTGTGTAGTCATCAGCATATTGCTTCAAATATTCGATAAAGACGGTGGCGCAGGGGATCTTTACACTCATCTAAGGAATGTAGTGGATAACATCATCGCATTGCTGTTCGTTGTTGTCATTCTCGATAACATGGTTACATTCAACAATGAAAACAGAAGACAACGTGATGAAAGAAGATCTATCATCAGGCACAACAGGATCATCCAACCTGTCGTCGATATGTACATTGTCAGAAAAAATATGGTCATCACACCCAATGAGAAGACTGTAAGAAAATTCCAGATCAATGCCAAATTCACTATACAAGATATGAAGGACATGTACGGACCGTCAGAACTCATATCAGATGTTGGAAAATCCAAGATCGAGATGTATTGCTTCTATCAGACAAAACTTCACGAGGATTTCATTCATCTTGTGGAGAATGTGGATTTCACTTTCTATCCAGATCTCTGCGATGCGGCCATGAAATACATAAACGCAACATCATACGGATCCGCGGCATTAAAGGCCGTTGTAAGTTATCAAGATGCCAGGGCAGGTACCAAATCTATGAGGGCGATGGTCATCGGGATGATCAGAGAAGAACCTGCCAACAGAAGATTCGTGGACGCTCCGCCTGCGATGAAAAATGTATATTTGGTACATCAGACCATCAATGATCAGGAGATCGCTCTCGGAGAATATCTGAAGATCATTCAGGGCATCCTCGCAGAAGAACCCAAAATAAAGAAACCGTCAGATCTCGATTACGAATGATCACGGTATCTGATCTCAACAGGTCTATTGAGTATCATAGAATCTTCGGTGATTATACAATCATATGCCAACACACCGACACCCATGCTATGCGCTTTCTCGATTTCCATACCGAATTCCTCATGCATTTTATAATTAGGGGAGAATGATCTCATTCCTGACATCTGAATTACAAAAAATAAATATGGTTCATAACCGTCCAAAAGAGACTTTTCCAACTCTTTTATATGCTTCAGCCCACGTTCCGTGGGTGCATCCGGAAACAAACTATCACCTTTGTTTTCTAATGTAACGCCTTTAACCTCTATCAAAAGTCTCTTTTTACCAGATTCAGCATAGAAATCTATCCTAGAGTCACCGTATGCATACTCCGGATGGACAACATCTATATCACTGAAAATAGAGTTTATTGATTCGCCGAACACCTTGTTTGGTGCCTGTGAATCAATATTTATCAGAATATCTCCCTTGTACACTGCTATGATATCGAACTTTGTAGAACGCTTCGTATCTCTGAAATGCTGAAGAACCACCTTTGCGTTCTTTACGAACAGTTCTTTGCAACGTCCCGTATTCTTCACATGACATCTTTCGATGACGCCGTCTATCTCAACGAATGCGATGAACCTATTGGGGCGTTCAATGAATCTGCCTGTGCAGACATCGTTGTATTTCATTTCGTCCAGCTGAGGATCTTCATATCCTCTTTAGGATGGACTTCTGGTTTTCCGTCAGGAACTCCGAGGACAATACATGAGAGGAACATATGATCATCAGGCACTTCGCTCTCCTCTCTGAAAGTCGGATAATATCCTAGTGGTGCTGCAAGACCGATAAAACATGTTCCATAGCCCATCGAATGAGCTGCAAGCATCATATTCTCAACAGCCAATGCTCCATCTTCTGTAGGTGTCGCAGTATCAGGAGCAGCAAATGTGAAAATAAGCGTGGAAGCTCCGTGGAATAAATCGGTTTTGGGATTTGAACATATTTTATCCAGAACAGGATGTCCTCCGCCTGTAGCCGCAGAATTTTTCAAATATAGATCCTTTGAAACCCTGTTCAATTCAGCAATCATATCTGTATTCTGAATAATAACGAATCTAAGGCCCTGAGCATTCATCCCACTAGGTGCATGTATGCCTGCATTCAGAATCTCTTTGATATCTGCATCAGACACTATATCCGACTTGTATTTTCTAACAGACGACCTTTCATAGATACATCTCAATACTTCATTCATAATCCGCAGAACAACACATAAATATAACATCATTTCGAAACTGAATTTGATTTACTGCAAACTTACGTTCCTTTTTTCTCAAATTGATCCTATTTGACTGAAATTCTCGGACCATGTAGGTATATTGGACCCGCTTACGGGGCACATGACACCTGTTATCAATCGTCTGCGAACGCCTCTTCTATCATCGCCGTCGGGATGTACCGGCGATCTTTCA
>JALNYB010000130.1 GCA_023230065.1 Candidatus Methanomethylophilaceae archaeon | reverse complement strand
CAGCATAATGATCAGATGCCACCAACACACCATAGATATCGTGTGCATATGGACTTTCTTTATCTGTTCCTGCATTCGGATCATAAATCGCAGTATCCAAGACATACTTATTGATCGAACCGACCTTGTCGCGCGTTGTGCCTGATGTTGTGAATGAATCCAATGCATCATTAACGGCATCGATCTTCTTTTGAAGTTCGTTGACATCTGTCGTATCAACATCATCCGCATATGCCGGATCGATATGTGCTGTGATCTCCACCGTTGTGTATCCGATCGTATCGCCGGATGTCAAATAATCATGATCATACGTCAATTTGCTATCCCCCCAAGTACATATGGCAAGAGGATCGCTCAACTGAAGAACATAAAATGCATCATCCAAAAAACCGTCGACTACACCATACAGGTATGTCTCGGTATCCTTCAAAGAACTTCCAACCGAGATATATATCGGATATGGAAGCGTGACCGTTACGGTGAGTACATTCGCATCGAAATTCTGCAACGCGTCATAAACCGCCTTCTCATTATCGTCAAGTTGATCATAATATGAAATGAAACCATCGGTTGAACTGTCAACCGTTGTATCAGCATCCGCATATGAAGCTACTATTCCCATCGATATAGGCAACAGCAAAGCGACAACAACAGATATTGTAAGAAAGCTGCGAATAGAATTCATCTTGTCTTTTGCATTACATCTTCATTATTAAGACTGTCGGAAAGATTCTCTTTAACTGTTTTCAAGACACATGTTTATTAGTGCGAAACCAATCAAAGAATGATATTATGAGAACGGACGAACTCGATATTTTACCGAAATTGGCAGAAGCGCTGATAAAAGAGGGGTTCGTCGAACTTCATCCTCCTCAAGCGGAAGCTCTTCCCATAGCACTTTCGGGAAAGAACATCGTTGCTGCAATACCCACTGCAAGCGGTAAATCCCTTATAGGATTCATTCCGGCAATGAACATGATCCTGACGAAAGGAAAAAAGGTCCTTTACATCGTGCCTCTGAAAGCATTGGCTTCGGAAAAAAGCGATGATCTGAAGAAATTCTCATACTTGGGTTTCAAAATAATGATGTCTGCCGGAGATGGCGATCTGGATTCCGACGGAGGAAATCTAGCGGATGCAGATAGAATCGTCGCAACGTCCGAAAAAGCCGATTCCTTGATACGTCACGGAAGCAGATGGATCGAGAACGTAGGGCTCGTCATCGCGGATGAGATCCATATGATACACGATCCGAAAAGAGGCCCTACTCTGGAGATAACACTCACAAAGATGATGAGAAGGAACAAAGACCTTCAGATAATAGCATTATCCGCCACCATATCCAACGCGCAGGATCTTGCACAATGGCTCAATGCGGAATTGATATCGAGCACATGGCGTCCGATCCCTTTGAAGGAAGGCGTCTATTACAACGAAGAAATAACATTCGATAATGGAACATCCAGGGATGTGGAGGTCGGAAGCGACATAATATGGTCCCTGATCAAACAGACCATCGAAGAAGGCGGACAATGCCTTGTATTCGTCAATATGAGAAAATCCACTGAATCCCTTGCAGTGAAATATTCTGATAAGATGAAAAAAGTCTCCGGCGGAATGGACCTCAATGAAAGAGAAGTAAAAGCTTTGGAAGGAGATCTCGAATCCACTGCACTCGGAAAGAAATTGGCTGCATGCGTTCAATGCGGAATGGCCTTCCATAATGCGGGACTGGTTTACAAACAGAGGCATTTTGTAGAAGAGAACTTCAGGAACGGTCATATTAAATGTATCGTCGCAACACCTACGTTGGCGGCTGGTATCAACCTACCGGCAAGAAGGGTCATAGTAAGAGATACCCACAGATTCGAATCAAATGCAGGTAATGTCCCTATCTCCGTGATGGAAGTGAAACAGATGTGCGGACGTGCCGGAAGACCCGGATACGACCCTTACGGAGAAGCCGTCCTGATAGGGAAGAATTACGAAGATTACGAACACCTGATGGACGATTATGTCATGCATGATACCGAAAGGCTCACATCCAAACTAGGTAACGAAAACACACTCAGAAGTCATATCCTAAGCCTTATAGCTACAGGCGATGCGGATTCCGAAGACAAGATCGCAGATTTCATAAAAGATACCTTCTTTGGTAACACCTCTCAACTCTACGGTATCGAGAGCGTAATAGAGAATGTGGTCGATTTCTTGATAAAAGAAGAAATGGTTCAAAGAGACGGAGAGTTTCTTCGCATACTTCCGTTCGGAAAAAGGATCTCCGATCTTTACATAGATCCTAAATCGGCTATGATACTCAGAGATGCTATAAAGAAGATCGATGACGACACCGATGATTTTCTGATCCTTCATGCAGTGACTTCGACACCCGACGTACCAGGTCTGTATCCCAAGAAATTGGATGATGAGAGACTCAGAAAACTTGCCGACGATTATGACGGGAAATTCTTGATTGACATCTACAACGATGAAGATGAGATGATCTACGACTATTTCATGAGTGATCTGAAGACCGCAGCCCTCGTATCCGATTGGGTGAACGAAAGAAGCGAAGAAGATATCACAGAGTCCATGGGAATCGGTCCAGGAGACATAAGATCGAGGGTAGACATGACCGATTGGTTACTCTATTCGATGAATGAGATAGCATTCATCATCAAACCTGAAGCGACAAAGAGCATCAGACCTCTACTCACACGCGTACGTTACGGTGTGAAAGAGGAATTGGTCGACCTGGTATCCTTCAGAGGCGTCGGAAGAGCGAGAGCGAGAGTGCTCTTTAATTACGGCCTTAAGACCAAGAACGACATCTCCGCGGCAGATTTCGAAGAATTATCCAAACTTCCCAAGATCGGCATAGCTTTAGCGAAGAGCATGATGGCTCAATGCGGAAGAGGTACGATGAAGATCGAGACCCCTGCTCCGGAAATCGAAAGGGAAGAGGAAGAAATGCTGGATAAGATGGCTGAAGAATACGAAGAAAAAGAAAATAAGAAAGATCCTCAAACCGCTCCTATTGAAAAGAAGCAGTCGAAGATCTCTGATTTTTAATTTTGTAAAAGGATCCTTTCGACCTCTGCCACAGAGTTACCGCATTTGATGACTCCTGGGCAATTAGCGATGATGGTATCTGGATCTTTGAGTCCATTTCCTGTGCAGATGCACACGACCTTCTCATCCCTGTCGATAATGCCGATCTCTCTGAGTT
>JALNYB010000025.1 GCA_023230065.1 Candidatus Methanomethylophilaceae archaeon | reverse complement strand
TCTGATTATATTACGAAAGTTTATTTTAATGACACACCTAACCCATTCCTATGAAGAAGGAAATGAGTTCTTTCGATGTCCGTTCCATAGTCTCGGAACTTTCATTACTAGAGGGTGCCCACATGGATAAGATCTATCAATGGGGAGCGGGAAACGTTCTCTTCCGCATCAACGTCCAAGGTGAAGGAAAGAAAGAAGTCTTCTTCAAAGACAAAAAATGGCTATATATCTCACCTGAGAAACCGGAAACGTCTATATCTCCGAGTTCTTTCGCCACTTTTCTAAGAAAATACATCGACAACGCACGTGTTGGAAAAACCATTCAAGCGGGTTTTGACAGGATCGTTATAATGGAGATCTTCAAAGCTGACGCTGAATATCAATTAATATTCGAGATGTTCGGCGGAGGAAACTGTCTTCTAGTACTTAACGGCAAGATCGTGAACTGTCTCATACATAAAACATATAGAGATCGTTCCACACGTCCAGGCGAAGACTACCGCGCACCCAAAGAAAGATTCAATCCCATTGATTCTACATTCGAAGAATTCAGCGAAACGTTCCATTCATCAGAATCAGATGCTGTCAGAACATTGGCCACGGTAGCCAACTTGGGAGGACAGTACGCAGAGGAGATCTGCAAACGTTCAGGTATAGATAAGAACACACTCTCTGTCGGAATATCCGACGAAGACCTTGAGAAACTATACTCTGCACTTCACGACGTGGTCAGATGCGTCATAAAAGACAACGAACCAACAGTTTTCCTTAAAAACGGAAAAATCGACGATATCGCCCCTGTGGATCTTATGATCTATCAGAATGAGGAAAAACGTAGATATGACACCATGTCTCAAGCCATAGATGCATTTCTGCAAGAAATTGATGTGGATATCGAAGAAGCCTATGTCGATCCCGAAATAGAGAAACTAAAAAACAGAGTATCCAAACAACAAGAAACCGTCGACGAATACAGGCTCGAAGGCGCAGACCTTAAACTGCGCGCGGATGCCATCTACGCCAACTATCAAACCGTTACCGACCTTCTCAAAGTCCTCAGTGAACAATCAAAGAAGATCGGCTGGGATAAATTGACCGAGGGCGCTAAAAAGATCCCCTTCGTCGTTAGTATCGACCCAAATAAGAACCTGGTGACCGGTAAGTTCTCCGACCTAAATGTAACATTGGATTACACAAAAGGTCTGGATGCCAATGCCTCAGATCTTTATCAAAAGAGCAAAGATATCATAGAAAAAGCAAAAAGAGCCGAAGAAGCACTTGCAGAGAGCCGGACAGAACTTGCCAAGAAACAGAAAGGTCTAGATAAAACTAAAGCCCTCAACGCTTCAAAAGTAGCACCTACAAAGGAATTCTGGTTCGAAAGATACAAGTGGTTCATATCCTCTTCTAATAAGCTAGTAATCGCCGGAAGAGATGCACACAGCAACGATAACGTAGTTAAGAAGCATCTCAAAGAGACCGATGTATTCGCACATGCAGACGTACACGGTGCACCTTCAGTTGTGCTGAAAGAAGGAGCTAATGCCACACCCGATGAACTCAGAGAGGCGTGCACATTCGCTTTGGCACAATCCAAAGCATGGGTAGCAGCACTTGCTGAAGGAACAGCATTTTGGGTCTATCCTGACCAAGTAAGCAAAACCCCTAACCCTGGAGAATTCGTTCCGCGCGGAGCATTCATAGTTCGTGGAAAAAGGAATTACGAACATCACATAACGATCGAATTAGGAGTTGGAGAAATTTTCTACGACGGCAACAGAAAGGTCATGTGCGGTCCCGTCAGCCTATTCGAAAAATGCGAAAAATATTTTATAATACATCCAGGACGTGGAAAAAGCGGAAGAAAATCTGGAGAAATGGCAAGAGATTTCAATATTCCTGAAGAGGAAATATCAAGGATATTACCTCCTGGAGATGTAGAGATCGTAAAGAAAATATGGCCTGAAACACCTACTGAAGAATAAGAATAACTGCAACATTAAACATCTTAAAAATCTTTTGAAAAGGAAATGGCGCCCATGCTGGAATTCGAATCCAGGTCAAGAGATCCGCAATCTCACAGGATATCCAAGCTACCCCACATGGGCTAATGCTGCGGAAAACACCTTAGTCTCTAAGTAAAGAGTTTATTCAGATCTCAGGACGAGACAAGTAACGTGTGACGTAACCTGCTATTCTGTTCCTCATTTTGACTGAGGAAACGTCTGTAAGAGCGTTAACCATCTCTTTGTTAGCGTCGAAATCCCTGCTGAAAGCCTGGGGATACTTGTTAACAAGCTCGATTGCTACCCTCTTGATATATGTGGGTCTTATTCTTCCCATATCATTCACCAACTAATCCGGATTAAGAATATTCCTTATATAAGCTTTTGTCAAACTTTTCTCGACTTTCCACAAGATAGCTTGCCTTCAGGACACGGCCCTCTGACACAGGGGGGACCTGCAGTCTTGAAAATAGTGGGCGAAACATCTTTGCAAAACCTCAACATCTCATCCGCCATCTCCCTTATCTCCCACTGAGCACGGTTACAACATCTTAACGAAAAAAAATGTAAAAGTTCGCGTGCATTCATAGTGATCGTAATATTAGTAGTACATCCATTTGGAAGTACATATCTTGCATCCTCGGGAGGAACCACCTTCTGAAGTTCATTATACGATTCCCATACCATATCCATGGTCTTGATGTACAACTCTTTGGACTTCTCATCGACCTCGATAGTCTTCGGTATAACATATGTAGGCTTATCTAGAGAAACGTACCTCTGGCTCTGTTGAGAGAATGATGCTATTCTGTGCCTTACCAACTGATGAGTGAGTGCACGTGATACACCCTCTACGGAAAATGTGAAACTTGCATGTTCAATCACAGAATTGTGACCCATCCCGACGATCTTTTCCAAGATTCTGTTAGGGTCTCCGCGACCTAAAAGATTTGCAGACGATTCTTCCGAATAACATGATTTTCCTGCTGCAGCGCATATATCATCTGCGTTTTGCGTATAAGCTAAAAGTATGACTTTCATTTTGACTCTTCCGTGTACGTTCTATTATTCCAAACTTGCGATTTTAGCTTATCCAAACTTTCCTTATCAAGTAATTCGGCCAATCTTACCTTTTTGACAGGAATATCGTTCAAGATCTTACACAACCCTTCTACATGAGCATCTCCAACGACTATTATCATGGACTTGTATTTCTCTGATGCTTCCCTGATTCTTTTGGCCATGTATTCATTCCTTTCATCTATGAGCTTTTTCACCAGAGTCGGATATTTCTTTCTCATCTCTTCGATATAATAATTCTCATCCGCAGAGAATTCCTTTTGAGTCTTGTCTATCTTCTTCTTTCCGAGTATATTATCAGTAAAAATGGAGAATGAATATTTTCTTCTTTCCATAAAAGACATCTCTTCCCAAAGTTCCTTCATGACTTTCTCCGCGTCCTTATCGATACAGATTATATCAGCCTCAACGAGTTTTCCAGTATTTATCGCAGCCAATAATTCTCCGCCTGTCTGAGTGTCATTCTTTTCAGACATCTTATCCTGATATTTTGCAGATTTCAAATATATCTTTGAAACGCCCTTTGACGAAGTGATCGATGTATCTGCAATCTTCGGATCGGTGAGTGCCTTATACCTCTTCTCATCCAATTCCACAAGAACTGCTTCAGGCCATGAATTCTTGATGATAAAGGACACGGAATCCGCTATGCGAAATACGTGCCCTGTGCCTATCATCGTTATCATGTTGAACTGTATGGTCTGCCTGATATAACTCAATTGTTCTGATCGTCGAAATGATTCACCGGACAACTTTCGACCCATTCTCCATCGTAAATGACCGAACCGTCAGCCGCATAATGGATTCCATTTCCATCCATCATACCATTGAGAAAATCTCCGACATATTTTTCACCGTTGGACCAAAATAGTACTCCTTTTCCAGACTGAAGACCGTTCTCGAAATCTCCCTCGTAATGATCCCCGCTAGGCCAGGATATGCTCCCTTTTCCTGTTCTAACATCATCCATAAAGTCTCCTTCATAGCGATTTCCGTTAGCCCATATGAATATACCTTTTCCTGTTCTGGTACCGCTGACAAAATTACCTTGATATGTATCTCCGTTTTCCCAGAAGAACATACCTACTCCATCCTCGATTGGATCATCTTCAGAACCTGTGACATCTCCGAAATAGTATCCGTTGTCATATTGTAATCTAAGAATTGGCATATTGATACTCAACGTGGAATAGAACGTACATATAATATTATCTGCCTATATTTTGACCGAAAACACTACAAATAAAATCATCATACCTAGTCTTGGGTTCAAAGATGAGAAAATACGATCTGGTATGTTTTGACATGGACGGCGTCCTTACTAAATTAAGAAGCTCATGGTGCTGGATACATCAATGCTTAGAGGTGGATAACGAACCTTCATACCAAGCATACTGCAACGGAGATATCGATGAACCTGAATTCATGAGAAGGGATATCGGACTGTGGAAGACCATAAAACCAGATGTCAACATCTCTGATCTTATACGCTTTTTCAAAGACATGCCCATAATCGATGGAATTCAAGAGACAATTGCGTGTCTAAGTGACAACGGTATCCACAGTGTGATAGTCAGTGGCGGTATAGATCTTGCAGCTAAGATGCTCACAAATGAATTCGGATTCGACGATTATGTAGCCGATTCCATTTGTATAGATGAAAACGGAAAACTTACCGGAGAAGGCATCATGAACGTAGACCTGAAAGACAAAGGCATAAACGTCAGAGAATACATCAAAAAATACAACACAACTCCAGAACGCACCGTTGCTATAGGAAATTCTTACACGGATATCCCCATGTTCAAGAACAGTGGAATGTCGATTGCGTTCAACCCTACGGATATTTACACCGAAGAAGCTGCCACTCATACGCTGAGGACCGACAACATCTCCGATGTATTGGATCTTATTTTGGATAATGAAGAGGAACTTCACTGAGTGTCTTCTTCATCCCCAAAATCGAAGTCTTGATCTTCATCATCGAAGACAGGCTTATTGGATTTCGAAGCCTTCTTACCGGCAACAGCCTTGTAATCATCCTTATCATCATCCTCATCGGAAATGTCATAATCAGCTTCATTGAATTCGGCATTGTCATCCTCGTCGCCGAAATCAAGAACGTCATACTCCTTTCTCCTTATCTTTCCGTAGATCCTGACGATCTCTCTTGCTTCCGCAGTACCGTTCTTAAGAAGACGCTCTTTGGTTTTGATCGCATGTATCACTGCGTTAAAATCCTCGAATGAAAGCATCATTCCGCATGTGTATTCATCATCGGGTTCAGAATCGATACGAAGTGAATACGTCCTACGCACATCGTTCACTGAGACCTTAAGGCTCAAGACGTCATAACTCTTGACCCACAATTTTTTGATATAGATCGCCTGAGCCCTCTTCACACGTTTTCCGCCTTCGACATCTAAGAAAGTAACACATACCCTCCTTCCGTCATCGAGATAGAATTCATCACCAATAACGACGATATCGTCACTTTCCAACTGTGTCTGTGTCTTATCTGTCAAATCTCCATCACTGAACAGAACCGGCACAACGAGTGTCTTAGGAATCCTTATTGTATCTGAGAATGTACGGTTACACTCCGTACAGCGGAATGTCCCTGTAACATTATCTTTTCCGATCCTTGCTTTAAGGATGGCATGCTCTGTAATATCTTTACAATTCGGACACTCGTAGTAAATGAATTCAGGCATATCTTTGCTGACCATGTAAATCACCTTTCGGTCATGAATGGGAAATCGTGTCCCGGAACGACCATATCTGCATAATTGCTTATTGCTTTTATACTTTCTAACGCAAGTTCAGAATCGCAGTTGACCGCAGGAGGCTTCATCTTCATGAAATTATCCTTTAAAGGTATGGCATCTCCGGCTATAACATACTTAATGTCAGCCTCTATGAAAACACTCATAGAACCCATTGTATGACCTGGCGTATGAACAAGTTTAACGCCTTTTGAAAGCTCTATATCATGATTTATGAGCTTTACCCCGGGAATCTCTATTTCTTCACCGGTATGCATAAGGATCTGCGCATTGGGAAACATGTCTATATTTCCTGTATGGTCTGCATGACAATGCGTCAAAACTACGGTATCCACATCTTTTGGAAGAACCATTAACTGTTTGAATGATGTTTTAATGGCCGATTTCATCTCTTTCGTACTAGTATCGACCACTATGATTCTATCATCTGCTCTTATGAGTACCGACGTAGAATTTGAAGTGATGATCGAACCATCTTCGCCTCTTTCGAGATTCCCTATCGCCAAAACATCCAAACTTATCATGATTCGTTATATATCTCTCATCTAAAACTACCTTCCTATCCGTGCATTTTATTTGTTGATATTACATCCGACACTTGATGAAATACGATCCACTCATCAAGATAACAGAAGACGAAGAAGTATATCCGCCATCAGATGACAGCATTATGCTTATAAGATCCTTCGATGTAAAGGATGATGAATCTGTTTTAGAATTAGGATGCGGATCTGGAATCGTATCCATACACTGTGCTAGAGATGGTGCAAAGGTCACTTGTGGAGATATCAATCCAAAAGCAGTTGAATTGACAAAACTCAATGCCAGCAATAATGGTGTGGTCTTGGATGTGAGAGAAACAGACATTTATTCTGATATCGATGGAATGTACGACACTATAATCTTCAATCTCCCATATCTTCCAGTACAAGATAAGGGAGAACTTGCCAAAGCATGGTCTGGCGGAGAAGATGGCATGGGGCCACTACCGGAACTATTGGAATATGCGCCTGCATACCTCAACTCAGACGGCAGAGTCATCATCGTCGTCTCCTCCCTTATGAATGAGAGAAAACTCTCAAACCTGCTCTCTAACTATGAAGTCAAAGAACTTTCAGAACTCCCGCTGTTCTTTGAGAAATTGAAGGTATTGGAGATAACATTCAACCGATGAGTTTGGTTATTTCCTGAGCAAGCAGATCGTTTGCCTGTTTACCGTCTATCTTTCCTCTCAATGCACCCATCACAGGTCCCATAAGGGGACCGATAGCGTCCAATCCCTTACTGCGTATGAAATCCTCACGTTCTTTGACTATCTTTGCGATGATTGCAACAGCTTCATCTGCATCAACGGACTCCAATCCCAATTTCTTGATGGCCTTCTCGATATCTGTTCCGACAGCTAATTCTCTAAGAAGTACGGGTATGGCCTCTTTGGAGAACCGATTCTGTTTCAGCATCGAGAACATCTCGAAGATTACATCGTGCGAAACAGCATTCATATCCAATCCGTCGTGTTCTAATTCTGTGAATGTGTTCAGGAACATGGTTGCTGCAACAGATGCCATTCCATACTCATCAGCGATCTTTGCGAATAGATCGTCATAACTGTGCCTAACGATCTGCTGTGCCTGTTGCTGATTGATACCGTACTGCTTCATCAAACGCTTCTCGATCTGCTCAGGAAATTCCGGAAGATTCGCCCTTATGCGATTCATTCTCTCTGTTGTAATAAGTGTCGGCGGAACATCGGTTTCCGGATACATCCTTGCCGCCCCGGGCAGTGGACGTGAATACTTGGATGTTCCGTCCGGAAGTGGATCCCTTGTTTCTTCTGGTACGCCCAATAAAGCATAGTTAGCCCTATCAACCGCCATCTGAAGCGCATCTGTGGCCTTCTTCTCTTTAGCTGCACAGATAACGAACGCATCGAATTCCCCGATCATTCCGAGGAAATTCTTCAAATCATCGACATATTTCTGCTCAATACCGTAATTAGGAAGCTCATCTGAATGGAATATTCCCTTGACACCCTTAGTACGTGCATACTGAGCCATCTCTGAACCTAGTCTAAGTGTCTTGTTATTGCCATTCATAACACCTGCAAAACCAGGTAACTTCACTGCAATTACCTTTCCCTTATCATCCAATGCACCTTTGATGACCTTGGACTCGCTGGTCTTGAAAATATCTGTAACATCTATCATTTCAACAGGCACGGCTTTTGTTCCTCTTTTCGTTAGGATCTCTCTTACATTGAGAAGCATCTTCTGCCTGTTGACCTCGTTTTGAACGAACTCTGGAAGCATTCTAAGCTCCTGAACTCCTTTCAGTTCAATGCGTGCGCCATTCGGAATAGAAATATTGAGATCCTCTCTTATAGTTCCGATACCACGCTTTACCCTCTTCGTCGCCCTGAGGAGCATTCCGATCCTGTAAGCCACTTCCATGACCTCTTCCGGAGTTCTCATATCAGGTGCAGTCGCAATCTCGATAAGTGGAATGCCCAAACGGTCTAAACGGTAAAGAATCTCGTTTCCTTTTGTCTCGATCTTACGGGCTGCATCCTCTTCCAGACACACCGATAGAATCCCGATCTTCTTACCGTTTACATCTATACTTCCATCTGTAGCTACCAAAGAAGTTCTTTGAAATCCTGATGTATTAGAACCATCGACAACGATCTTTCTCATGAATTGGATCTCATCGATAATGTTTGCTCCCAACATTGTTGAGAACACGAGTGAGGTCTCCATTGCATCAGCATTGATCTCATGTGGAGGCTCTTCATCCAACTCCACCAGACAGGTTGTTCCCTCGCTGCACTGATATCTGAATCCCATATCTCTCTGGAACTGTGCTAATGCGGCCCTGTCCACCTCTCCTGTCTCACTTGTTGTGGGCCTGAGTCTCCTGTAGTATGCTCCGACACCCTCTTCACATAGACAGCTCTCACATGAACAGAATAACTTCTTTGTGTCTAATTGCTGGTGGATCTCGATACCGCACATCATCTCATAATCTTCAGACATCGATGGTCCTCCTGTCACTTGATTCTCCTGCAATAGGAGTCTTCATGACCTCTTTAGCAGTTTCTATGTTCTTTGTGTTTGCCAATGCCCACATAAGCTTCACATAAGCTGTTTCCGGAAGCATGTCATGAACAGTCATCGCACCTGCAACGAGCATATCCCTTCCTGTATTGTAAACATTGAGATTCGTCTGACCATTCAGACATTGTGAGGTTATGACGACGACAGAACCATTGTCTGTTGCCTTTTTGATAAGAGGCACCATATTCTCATTGACATGTCCCAATCCAGAACCTGCAATGACTATTCCTTTGCTTTTCATTATCGCACTCTCAAACAATGCGGGATCCATTCCCGGATAAAACTGAAGCAGGATCGTGTTTTTCTCCATATTCGTCCTTACTTCTGTCTTTTCAGTGGAGACGTGCCGTCCTTCTCCTGTGAATTCAATATTTCCATCCTTATCGATGTATGCAACCGGAGGAACATTGATGCTGTGGAATGCGTCACGCCTCGACGTATGCATCTTCCTTACCCTTGAACCTGTATGAACTGCAAATGAATCGTCTCCTGGTGTATCGTGCATTATAACGAATACGCCTGCACGGTCGCCTTTCACACAGAATCTTGCAGCGGCCAATAGATTGCTCGAAGCGTCCGATGACGGCCTGTCAGATGACCTCTGTGCCCCTACGAAAACGACGGGTTTTGAAACATCCCCGAGCATGAATGACAATGCCGCCGCCGTGTATCCCATTGTATCTGTCCCGTGGGGGATTATGATCGCGTCCGCACCGCTGTTTATCTCTTCTGCAACTGCCTTTGCCAATTCCTGCCAATGGTCCACATTCATATTCTCCGAAAATATAGAGAAAAGAACACGTGCCGAAATATTAGCCACATCTCTTATCTCGGGGACCGCGTTGACCATATCCGATGTTGACAGCGCAGGATGAACAGCCCCTGTCCTATAATCAACATATGATGCGATGGTCCCACCTGTTCCGATAAGGACGATATTCTTGAGACTTTTTTTAGGTTCTACTTCTATTTCTTTCTTGACCCTTTCGATGGGCTGATCCAACACTTTGATGGCAGAGTCGTCGTGAACCCTTATCCCGACATTGTATCCGCTCTTCATTTTCAATACGATTACGTCAGGTGCACTGGATTCGTTATGTGGCATCAATGTGCCTGTAAATGTCTGGCCATGAGAATCTATGTTCAGCATAGACCCCTCTTTGGCACTGATCGAGCCCAATAATTTAGATAAAGCTGCAGAATAACTCATGCTGTTCAATTTTCAGGTAGTCCCTCTACATTTATTTCTGTTTTTATCGGACCAAACAGAATGTTCATGTGAATGAAGTAACAATATGAGTACACAAAATAAACAAACAACCATTTTGGACCAGATTCTCGAATGTATGGCATGACAGGTTAAACAACAGATATTACACCATTTACTTACGAAAACGTAGACCCAAGTCTTCTCAGAAGATCGCTACACCTGCGAAAATCACGATGAAATAATCCCTGGAAGAACCTTATTTACATTCCTTACTCCCGCGTATAACGAGGAAGTGTTTTTAGTATGAAGTCCATGTCGGCAATATGCACATAGTTCAAGTCGGTATGGAATATGACGTTCTGAGAGAAAATAATAAGATAGCACACGAAAACTACCATCTTCTCAAAGAACATAATATCAGATCGATAGATTTCATGGGTTCGATCGGAGCTGGAAAAACGGCACTGATCATCAAACTCGCAGAAAAGCTAAGAGCAAAAGGACTCAGAGTATGTGCAATAGCAGGTGATGTCACCGGTGATGATGATTTCACAAGAATGGAAGTCTCTGGACTCGATGCTGTCAACTGCAACACCGAACACGAATGCCATCTAGATGCTAACATCATCAAAAAGACCCTGTCCAAGATCGACCTTGACAAATACGATATACTTTTCATAGAGAATGTAGGAAACCTTGTCTGTCCGGCAGATTTCCCTCTGGGAACAGACTACAGGGTGGTTGTGATCTCAACCACAGAGGGTGACGATATGGTAAGGAAACACCACGATATATTCACTCATTCAGATATCGCTATATTGAATAAGATCGATATTGCAAGTGCGGTTGACGTAGACCCTGAGATAATAGCAAATGATTATAACAAACTTACAGGCGGACTCAAGAACATTTACAAGTGCAGTGTAAAAAAGGATGAGGGTATCAACGAGATTCTAGCTGCACTGAAATTATAAGGTGATTAACATGAAGGTTCTGACAGTAGGCGGCGGAGGTAGGGAACATGCAGCTGTTGAAGCTCTGTTCAGATCCGGCGCAGAGATATATGCCGTAATGAAGAATGCAAACCCCGGAATAATAGCACGGGCAAAAGAATGCGAGATAGTTGGTGAAAAAGACATCAACAAAGTCTGTGACTTCGCTCTTGAACATAACATAGAATTCGCATATATAGGCCCCGAAGGGCCACTCGAAGCAGGACTTGTGGATGCCTTGGAGAATATAGGTGTCAAATGTGCAGCACCCACCAAAGCAGCAGCGAGGATCGAGACATCCAAGGTCTTCATGAGAGAACTCGTGCAGAAACACAACATCAAAGGGAATCTTGGATTCGCAAGCTTTGATAACGCTGCTGATGCAGAAGAATATCTGAAGGCGATAGACCATGACATAGTGGTAAAACCCATTGGTCTTACAGGCGGAAAAGGCGTGAAAGTACAAGGAGAACATCTCCATAATCACGAAGAAACGATGGTTTACATCAATGAGATCTTCGAAGAACATATCGGTGGAGCTGGAGTTATTCTTGAAGAAAAGGCCATCGGAGAAGAATTCACCCAGATGATCTTCGTTGATGGAAAGCACATCGCACCCATGCCTCTTGTACAAGACCACAAAAGAGCATATGAAGGCGATGTGGGACCAAATACGGGCGGAATGGGATCATATACTGATGCCGACCATCTTTTACCATTCGTTAAAGAAACTGACAGAACAGAATCATTGAAGATCCTGCAAAACATCGTAGATGCCATGGCGGAAGAAGGATGTCCTTACCGCGGACCTATGTATGGACAGTTCATGCTTACCTCTACAGGACCTAAGATCATCGAGATCAATGCTAGATTCGGAGACCCCGAAGCCATGAATGTACTTCCTATACTGGAAACGAATTTCGCAGACCTCATAAAAGACATGAGCACGGGAAAGATCGGAAAGGATGTGAAGTTCAAGAATAAAGCAACCGTGTGCAAATACATCGTGCCTAAAGGATACGGAGTCGAATCCGAATCAGGACATGAGATATCTGTTGACGCGAATGCTATTCATGCATGTGGAGCAGAGATATTCTATGCCAATGTAGATGTGAACTCTGCTGGTCAACTCGTGACTGGAACTTCCAGAAGCATTGGTATCGTGGGCATTGCAGACACAATCGCAGAAGCAGAACAAAACTGCGAGAGGGCGGCCCAATATGTCAAGTGTGACGCTATATTCATGCGCCATGATATCGGTACCCAAGCGCTTATACAGCGTAGGATCGATCACATGAAACAAATTCGTCCATGACCAGATTAGCTGTAAAGATAGGATACTTGGGGAATGAATTCACGGGCTCCCAAATACAGCCTAACTTCAAAACAGTAGAAGGTCAGATCCTATCGGATCTGAACAACATATGCCACAAATCACCTGAGGAATTAGATTTAAAGCTGGCCAGCAGGACAGACAAAGGAGTTAATTCCTTAGGGAACGTGGCTGCGTTCAATACAGATTTTGAAGACCTCGATATACTCCTGACAGCACTCAATGCTGTCTCGAAGGGTATCTTCTACAGAAGCTATGCGATTGTAAACAAAGCATTTAATGTCAGATTCGCAGACGCACGCCAATATCAATACATATTACCGTGTGACGATATCGATCTACATAAAGCACAAGACTGTGCTGGACTATTCGTAGGAGAACACAATTTTGAAAGATTCTGCCGTTCCGAAGGCAAACCTACAACACTTACGATCGATTCCATCACAATCAAAAAATGCGATAATACGCTGATCATCGAGTATTCTGCCAGATACTACCTTTGGAATATGATCCGTCGCATGACGGCAGCCATATCGGCAGTTGGAAAAGGATATAGAGAATTATCTGAAGTGCAGGATGCACTCGATGGCAAGGATATGACATTCGGACTCACACGTCCAGACGCTCTAACGCTTACGGATATTACCTACAAGGATATCGAATTCATAACACCTGAGAAAAATCTATTCGGAAACCGTATAAAAGAAGAATTGTTCTGCAACAACCTCAGATCCTCATTTTTCAAATCACTGTAATATACAGAGGAATTCATACCTGAAGATATGGAAGAACTATCGGCAACAGTCAACGAGGTCATAGAGAAAATGACCCAAATTGAAAAAGCCCGTAATCTAGCTATAAGTGATTCTAGAAATATCATCAGAAGCACCAAGAGGGTGATCCATTCAATCCACATAGGAAAGAAGGATGAGGAAGAGATCGAGATCATGACATCCTTGATGTCACAAATGCTCTCGTCTCTTCGAAATGAACCGGATATCCTCTATGGAAATGCTGTGGAAGATGCGATGATGGAATACTCTGAGGCTTTGCTTCTGTGCGCCGTTGTTGACGGAGAGAAACTCCCATCCTACAAAGACCTGAAAATCACACCTCAGGCCTGGGCGATGGGATTAGCAGACTGTTTAGGTGAAATGAGAAGAATACTTTTGAAGGACCTCATGAACTCCGATATCAAAACTGCGGAAAAGATATTCTTACAGATGGAAGAGATCTCTGATGTCATCATGATGTTCGATGTTCCTGATGCCATCCTTCCGATCAGAAGAAAACAAGACATAACCAGAGGAATCATAGAAAGAACGAGATCCGACATTACAAATGCCGTTGTAATGAACAAAATAAACCGTGAATTTGCAATACTATCAAAATGATATCAATGTTATATTTAAATATCAAATAACATTGATATATTATTGATATCCATTCAACAAATATGAGTTCCCCTCAAACACCTAGAATGGATTGTGCAATCGATGCAACGATGTCTGTCATAGAAGGCAGATGGAAAACCGTCATACTATGCAAACTTGCAAATAAAGGCACACTGAGATTCTCCCAACTTATGAGTGAATTAGACAAAGTTTCACCTAGGATACTTACTAAACAACTAAGAGAACTGGAAAAGGACGGACTTATCCGCAGAGAAGTGTTCGCAGAAGTTCCGGTACGTGTTGAATATTCACTTACACCAAAGGGCCAGAGTCTCGGACCTGCACTCAAATCCCTCGCAGATTGGGGTCTGAAGAATGGCATTTAACAAAGTATCAATCGAAAGTGTGGATGCTAAAAACACACACGATCAGGACAGGGCCTCGATATTAACTGATAAAACACAGCAGTAACAACTTTGTAAGTACGGATTTAATATTTCAAAACGGTATTTACAGTAGATATGACCCAAGGGACACTAGGTATCATCGCCTGCCCGATGCTCGAAGATGAACTCATATACAATCTCAGAACAGATGTTGAAGAAAAATACATATATCTTGTTAAGACCGATCCTAAT
>JALNYB010000129.1 GCA_023230065.1 Candidatus Methanomethylophilaceae archaeon | reverse complement strand
GTTACCGATCTCTCTCACAGGGGAATCGTTCTTGAAGGAGATGATGCATCTGAACTTCTTGAAAGGGTCAGAAGGACCGCAGTGAAACTTCATCGCAGCATCAGCTCAGATGAATTGTACATCATGTACAATGAAATGAAAGCCGGCGTAGATCCGTTCGACGACGAGAACTGAATAATTTTTACACCTGGGGCGAAAGCCCCGGATAATTATATTTTATAATCGCTTATTTATGATGAACTGAAGATGAAATACTCAGCTTCTTATCCAGTACTTGTAGAAGTATATCGCCAATACCACTAACGACCCGCCCAACATAACCAAGAAGTGATCCCAGAACTCTACATTGTTCGGAACTATCATCAAAAATATGAAATCCGCGAAGAATACCACCAGCCAGGTGTTTACCTTGATGAATTCCTGGAACACCCTGATCTGTCTGCGCTTCAGATTTCCTTTACCGATAGCTTCTGCCCTTCTCTCTATATCTACCATTACCTTCTCTACAAACTTGATGTTCTTGATTATCTCATACAAAGGCAACAGCAGTATCAAGAAATTGAGGAACAGAACTATAATGTAACAGTTGTAATAACTCAACGAGGTGTTCTCGAAGATAATACGAGTCATACTATCTGTGAACACATAGAATATAAATTCCAATGCAAAAACTACCAACAACTCGAAATAAGCTAATGTCAGCCCTCTCTTGAATTTAGATATTGTAGTTTTTGATGAAAGTGCTATCTTCGCATACTTATCATCCCTTATGTCCTCCATACGGTGCACGGTCTTATGTACAATCTTAGGTGCATGATGATCTATGAAATCGTATATCTCCTCGCCATTCTTGGATATTATTGGCAATAGTATCATCGAAACCAACGCGGCTCCTATGACCGACGTATAGAATGACTGTGAGACAACATCCGCATCGAGTGCAGCCTTGGCAATGATGAATGCGAACTCACCCATTGCTACGAGACTGATCGATGACAAGAATGACAGCTTGAGGGGTTTGTCCCCGATGAAATACGCAATGAATACACTGAATGTTTTCAAGAACGCATAGATAAGGAAGATTGCAAAGACCATACCTATGTTAGCCAAAAGATCAGATGCAGATATCTCCAATCCTATGGAGATGAAGAACATCGCCATGAAGATGTCCTTCATAGGCGTCACATCACGTTCTATGATTATCTTGGTCTTCGATTGAGATACTATGATACCCATCATGAATGCACCGATCGCCATTGACATGCCGATAGCCACAGACACGAACGCCATTCCGAAACACATTCCCAATGATGCCACTAAAAGGACCTCTTCCGGCATCTTGTGTCCCAACCAATCCAATATACGGGGCACGAACATAAGTCCTACAGCCATGCTGATGATCATGAACGCTATGATGATAGCAAGCATCCAGATTATGGAGTCAACGGACATGACGGTCCCCACAAGAAGTGGAGATGCCATAGATAGGATCAGCACCTGTGCTATATCTTCCACGACAGTAACGATCACTATCGTCTCAACATCATCTTTAGAGATCTTATCCTGCCCTTTCAGAACAGTAGTGACTACTGCTGTCGAAGAGCCTGATATGATGGCACCGAAAAAAATGGCTTGCAGAGAAGAAAATCCCAGCAGAAGACCGAAAAGATAACCGCCGACGATCATCAGAGGCACCTGTATCAACACAACAACCAATGCGAAGATACCTGCTTTCCTCAATTTCTTAAGGTTGAGTTCCATTCCGATACAGAACATCAGAAGAACCAGACCCAAATCGGACAATAATGTAACGATTGTCTCGGTGTCTGTCGATTCTCCCACCCAATAGTTAGCAAGAATTATACCTGTTACCAAATAACCGATGATGGTTGGCATCTTCAGTTTTTTGAATATTATTGAACATATAGCTCCGACTAAGAGCAGAAATGTCATATTCAAAAGTAACACTGATTCTTCTACTATTTGCACATCCCCAGATGGGGTATGCATAGTTCTAGTTAAAATATGTAATCAGAGAACTGACTTCTAGCTACAAGATCTAGCACATCACAATATTGAATCGAGTTCATCGATGTCACTTTTTATTAGGTATATCTTTGACAAAAATATACGCTAAAAATTGAAGAAATATTCATACGGAAAATCATGAGACAGGTTTCTTATCTTCGGTCTTTGTAACAAGGACCTTCTTCCTCTGTCTTCCGCCTGTCTTCTTTAATTTTCCCTGATCCAAAGCCCATTGGAATGTCTCTGTTTCCGCGGGAGCTATGAGGACCCTGTCGCCTTTGCCATACTTCTTCCCTGTTGTCCAATTGGTGAATGGAGAGAGCACACGGTATTCGTCGGCATCCATCACCACTTCTTTGATGTTCGGACGTCCTTTCATCTCGGAATACGTTCCGGGAAATACCTTAACATGATGATCCTTTACCTCGATGACCTTTGTACAAACAGAGTCCAAAAAATACCTGTCGTGCGTAATGGTGATGATCGTTCCGTCGTAATCGTTCAATGCCTCTTCGACTGCATGTTTCGCAGGTATGTCTAGATAGTTGGTCGGTTCATCGAGAACCAGTACATTTGTGGCATCTAGAAGCAGCATACAAAGGGCCACACGGGCCCTTTGACCTCCCGACAAGGTTCCCATAGGCCTATCGACATCATCGCCCGTCAGAAGCATTCTAGCGAGAATAGAGCGTGCTTCGCCTCTGCGCTCCTGACCGATCTTCTGAAGTATCTGCTCTTCTGCCGTGAGGCATAGATCCAGACCCTCATGATTTTGCGAATAGTAACCGATCTTGGCCCCTGGAGCTACCCACAACTCACCTTTACTGGGTATCTCTTCCAACAATGCTTTTACAAGAGTGGACTTACCTTCTCCGTTGGAACCGAAGATACCTATCTTCTCACCTTTGTGAATATCAAGATTCACATGTTCCAATATCATCATGTCTCCGTATTGGATGGACATATCCTTGGTGGTGATGACATTCTTTCCTGACTTGGGAGCTGATTGGATCCTTACGGTTATCTCCTTGGTGTCCTCGGGCTTCTCCTTCTCCTCCATCTTCGCGACCATCTTCTCACGCGTTTTGTAAGTGATGGCATACCACTGATCCCTGTGGAGCTCCTCGGCGATCTCCTCCTGTTTCCTTTTATGGTAGGAGAATTTCTGATATTCCTTTTCCATACGGTGGATATCCAGCATCTTCTTGGTGATGAAATCAGTATAATTCCCTTTGTATTCGCGTGTCTTACCGTTGGAGATCTCGATCATGCGTGTTGCTATCTTGTC
>JALNYB010000128.1 GCA_023230065.1 Candidatus Methanomethylophilaceae archaeon | reverse complement strand
ACGATCGCCGTGGCGATCTGATGCTTCTGATAAACGGTATGCCCGTTGTTCACATAGAATTGAAGAGAAGCGGCATCCCAGTATCCCAGGCATCAAATCAGATCGAGAAATACATGCACGAAGGTGTGTTCTCAGGATTATTCTCCCTGGTGCAGATATTCGTGGCGATGACCCCTGAGGAAACGATCTACTTCGCAAATCCCGGCCCCGACGGTAAATTCAACAAAGATTTCTTCTTTCATTGGGCAGATCCGAACAATGAACCGATGAATGACTGGAAGGAAGTGGCATCCAGATTCCTCTACATTCCGATGGTGCATCAACTCATCGGATTCTATACTGTGGCAGACACTTCCGACGGCGTTTTGAAAGTGATGAGGAGCTACCAGTACTGGGCAGCCAGCAGGATATCGGACTGTGTTACAATGAGGTCCGAGGATGAGGGCATATTCGGCGGTTACATCTGGCATACGACCGGTTCCGGAAAAACAATGACCAGTTTCAAATCTGCACAGCTTATCGCCAATTCACGGGAAGCGGATAAGGTCATATTCCTGGCGGATCGCATAGAGCTCGGTACTCAGACACTTCTCGAATACAAGGGGTTCGCAAGCGACTATGAAGAGGTTCAAGCTACAGAAAACACCAACGAACTCGTCTTCAAACTGAAGAACAACGATGTGAACAATACTCTTATCGTAACATCGATCCAGAAGATGAGCAATGTCAATAAAGAGGGCGGGTTCAGGGATAAGGATCTGGAAACGATCAATTCCAAAAGGCTCGTGTTCATCACCGATGAATGTCATCGCAGTACATTCGGCGAGATGCTGGGCGATATCAAGAGAACGTTCCCTCACGCGATGTATTTCGGGTTCACAGGAACGCCGATATTCGATGAGAATCAGAAGAAGATGAACACTACTGCAACCATTTTTGGTGATGAATTACACAGGTACATAATCACGGACGGTATCCGTGACGGAAATGTTCTCGGTTTTGACCCGTACATGGTCCCCACATTCAGGGACAACGATCTGAGGGAGAAAGTCGCACTGCAGAAATCTAAGTCTAGTACAAAGGAGGAAGCGCTCGCCGATCCAGAGAAGAGCAAGATCTTCTATGAGTATATGGACAGCAACAAGGTTCCGATGGCCGGGTATGTGTGTGATAGTGGCAAATACATCGAGGGGATCGAGGATCTTCTTCCAAAAACACAATACACTACAAAAGAACATCAGAATGCTGTTGTCGATGACATCATCGATGGTTGGACGATACGCAGTCGCAATGGGAGATTCCATGCATTGTTCGCCACGTCGAGCATCGAAGAGGCAATTCAATACTACAAGCTTTTCAAGACGAAGAATTTCGGTCTGAAGGTTACGACCTTGTTCGACAGCAGCATCGATAACAACGAAGGCGCTATAGTCAAAGAGGATGCGATCATCCAAATATTGAACGATTACAACTCTAATTATGGTCAGAATTTCACGATACCTACGTTCGACAGATTCAAAAAAGACGTATCTTTGAGATTAGCACACAAGAAACAATACATATCGATAGAGAAAGACCCGGAGAAGCAGATAGACATCCTCATAGTCGTCGATCAGATGCTCACGGGTTTTGATTCCAAATGGATCAACACATTATATTTGGACAAGATGCTCAGGTTCGAAGGCATCATCCAGGCATTCTCCAGAACCAATCGTGTATTCGGTCCGGAAAAGCCATTCGGTACGATCAGATATTATCGCAAACCGTTCACTATGAGCAGAAACATCGAAGATGCGATGAGCCTGTATTCCGGGAACAGATTGACGGGTGTTTTCGTTCAGAAGATAACCGAGAATATGAAATCTATGAATGAAGCATTCTTGTCCATCCACGACCTCTTCACATATGCCAGAATAGAGAATTATGAAAAACTTCCTCCGACGAACGAAGAGAGAGCACACTTCGCAAAACAATTCAGAAGATTGAACAGGCATCTTGAGGCCGCAAAGATACAGACGTTCGATTGGTCCAAGCCGCGGTCCGAATTCTATATCGAAACGGGGGGATTCGTAGAGATGCTCTTCGATGAGAAGACGTACAACATCCTTCTTCAGAGATACAAGGAGCTACCCAAAGATCCTGTTACAACAGACTCTGATATTCCATTTGACATTGACAGTCATATAATCGAGATCAAGGCAGGGACGATAGACGTGGATTATATGAATTCACGTTTTGAGAAGTATCTGAGGATCTTGAAAGCAGAAGGCACCACGCAAGAGCTTATCGACGACACATTCAACGAATTGCACAAATCCTTCGCTTCTTTGAGTCAAGAGGAACAGAAGTATGCCGATGTATTCCTACATGATTTCGAGAACGGAACTGTTTCTCTCATCGAGGGTAAGAAACTGAGAGATTACATTACAGAGTACCAGATGAAGGCCAAGAACGATCAGATCAGCAAGTTCGCCACTTCTATCGGTTTAAACTTTGAGGAACTAAATGAGTTGATGAGAGTTCCGGTAAATGAGACAAATATCAATGATTACGGTCGGTTGGATAGATTGATGAACGGTATAGATCTGAACGTAGCAAAGACCTTTCTTGAGAAAAGGGAAGGTGAGCTGATCCCAATGCACAAGGTTAAGATCAAGGTATACAAGCATGTCAAAGATTTCATTATCTTCGGTGGAATCGAGTATATGTGCAAACAAGGTTGATGAGTTTTAACTTGGAGATAAGGTGAATCATCATCACGTTTGGGAACAGCGTGAGCTGGGTGATTTGGCAAAAAGAACATATGGTGGGGGCACCCCAAACACAATGAAACCTGAGTATTGGAACGGCGATATCCCTTGGATTCAATCTTCAAATTTGACAGAGACAAGCTTTTCTGCATCAATATGCAAACATGTATCGCATGCAGGCATAGTGAATTCAGCCACCCAAATTATACCTAAGAATTCAATTGCAATCGTCACTCACGTTGGCGTTGGTAAACTATCGATAATGCCAATGGAATACTGTGCCAGTCAGGATTTTATTTCACTGTCTGATTTATGCGGAGACTCATATTTCCTAGCAGTATCATTTCAGAAAAAACTTCAAAGTGATCTAGCAATAGTTCAAGGTTCTGCCATCAAAGGAATTACAAAAAATGATTTGTTGAGCAAAATAATTTTCACTCCTAATATCAATGAACAAAAGAAAATTGGGAAGTTATTTTCAGACCTCGACAATCTCATTACTCTTCATCAGCGAGAGTTGATAATAGAAATACAATTGTTTAACTTAGTCCTGATAATGACCTCATAACGAGATCTACATCCTG
>JALNYB010000127.1 GCA_023230065.1 Candidatus Methanomethylophilaceae archaeon | reverse complement strand
GTGATATAATGAACTGCACAGCGCCTTACCCTTTCAACATCATAATTGAATGAATCTTGGAAGTGCATACCGCCGAAAAACATCATCTTCCACGAGAATGCTGCAAGCGTCTTCTTTGATTTATCGCTCATTACATCCTTGATGGTATTGACAAACTGCTTCTTGGACATTCCTCCAGGAAGTTTATCCTCGATAACGCAATTGTTCAAAAGTTTCACCAGTTTGAGTACATATAACTTCTTGAACATGGACTTGTCCACTTTGTCGCATATCTCTGTGAGACCATCTGAGAATTTATCCACATCAACGAATCTAGGGAAGGGGACAGCGTTGCCCTCACCATCCATGAAGATGTAAGTTGCGATACCACAATGCGGGTGTGTGGTGAATGTGACCTTGTTTTGATCTAGTAGAATAGATGCAAAACTGGAAACAGGTGCTACCACAGGAACAGGGTACCAGTCGTCCTTGGTAGTGTATCCAGTCTGCTCTTCGAATGCCTTCACGAGATCAGGAAGTGTGAACCTTCCCTTTGAAACTTCTTCGCGTGTGATCCTTCCTGTGAATGCCACTGGCTGGAAATTGATTCCACGAATAACATCGGAGTTATCGAATGCGAATTTGACCATGTCGCCGATCTGATGATCATTGACACCTTTGACGACCGTAGGTACGAGAACAATGGATGGACATTTTCCGATATCCTCTTTTAATTTTCTACAGTTGTCGATGACCTTCAACTTGACGTTGAACATCTTTCTGTCTCTTGCCTGTATGTAGATGTCATCAGATACTCCATCGAATGAAAGGTAAAGAGTATTGAGGCCAGCCTGTGAACATGCTTTCAAAAATTCATAATTCTTTGAGAATTCGATTCCGTTGGTAGCTACTTGAACCTGCGCGAATTTTCTCTCTTTCGCAGCCTTGATTACTTCAACGAGTTTCGGGTATACTGTAGGTTCTCCTCCCGAGAACTGGACTGCAGTACATTTTATAGGCTCTTCAATTCTAAGTGCATCAAGCATCTTGCATATAGTCTCAAAATCTGGTTCATATACATATCCTGCCTGGTTAGCATTAGCGAAACATATCGGACAGTTCATGTTACATCTGTTTGTTAGGTCGATGTTGGCAAGAGCTGAACATGAAAGCATGTCAACCCTTTTTCCATCAACGAAGATGTGAACATTCTCGTCCTGTCCAAGGCTTTTATCGCTTGGATTACAAAGTCCAATTCCATCGTGTGCATATTTCTCTGCCTTCAGATAGAGCTCTAGATCAGACCAATAAACATCACAGAATTTTCCATGTTCAGGACAGGTTTTGTCCATGTATACTTTGCCATCTTTTTCAAAAAGAGTGGCGTCAAGGTACTTTCCGCATTCAGGACAAACTGATCCTGTCTGCTTCGGAAGGCCCTTTTTGATTGCATAATCTTGCATTGTTGCAGTCATGGTACCAACTGGGAGATTTACTGACACCTTATAATACTTGCTTTCATAGATTATAAAGACGTAGTCAACACTGAAATATCGAAATTGAAAGTTATATTAATTGTAAGGCCCGCGTTATATGCGTAAAAACGACAAATCATAACGTATGCATAAGATCACGAGACCCATCATATCATTGAGAAAGTCGAACAGAGGCAATATGCCTTTTGCAATAATAGCTGTAACGCTTCTTATTTTGGGCTCAGCTTACGGAATAGTAACATCTCAACTCGAAAAAAATGAAGACAACACAGAGAATATCGCTGTTGAATTAGACGCTTTAGGGACTGCGATAGAAAGTACAGATAACTTTGTCAAAAAAGGATTGGGAGAGATAATCTTCGACATAAGCACCAAATCCACTGAAGGAACATTAGAACAACGTGCAAATACGTTTCAAAAAAGAGCCTCAGAATGGATGTATTTTCAATTCCCCTGTATGGATTCAGGTGTGACAGTCACACTCATCAATTTTGATACCAAACTCACGATAGAATCGTTAAAACTTACAACGTCCGATGAACTCACTGAAGGATACACACCGTCATATCTAATAGGAACCGGAAGTTTCACTGCCAAATATGTATGCGATTCTGGTTCTTCTGTAAAAACAACAACAATAGAGACCGACGGGAGTTGCGCCCTCCCTTTGGTCGCAGAACAGGGGTCTCTCTTCAAGAATGCTATCACTGGTTCTGGTTCCATCCTCGCACAAATGATGACCTATCAATTAACAGCTCTGGCACAGTACAGAGTACTTAATGGTTATGGATCACTTTCCGAATACGGCGAAATGGGCACTGTTTCGATTCTTACTAAAGATGATGTGGACCGATCATATCGCAGCGCACTGTCGATGCTTGAACTTCTAAACTTCAGAATATGTTCAAACGGACTATCTCCAGATTCTGAATACATAGACCTAGCAGACTGTTTCGTTTCAGATAACGGATACATAAAAATTGATATCTCTGCCATATATTCTCAAGCACTGATCTCAGTTCTGGATGATCTGTGCCTAAAATGGTTCGATTACTTCTACGGTAACAAGATACTGAATCTTGCTGATAAGATCTCAGACAGCTTGAACAATGCATGGGACTCAATCAAAGGCTTCTTCTCACACAAAAACGAATTCTCAGCTGCCCCATATATCGAGAAACTGATGTCATCCAATGGATATTCAGTATCAGATTACAGATATCTCCTCAGTGGAAAGAATTTCACGCTGCATATCCCGGAATCAACGATAACCACAACCATCTCAGAAAAGACCCAGGAACTCACAATATCTAACATTTCTGCATCAGTAGCATATCCTGATGTGGACCTTATGGATTACAAAGGAATCTCAAATTTTAAGAGCGATTACCGGGCAGATACCAACGAAATCAGAGAATGGTTCCAAAGCATCATAAACACTGCCGCGGTAAATCTCGGACAAGCAGGAACATTCGGAACTGTAAGATTTAAAGTGAACCCATCAGACCCAGAAGCATTCTTAGAGACGGTTTCCAAAACTGTTACATCTGCACTGAAGAACGGCGATATTGAATTTGAAAAAATCATGGAAAATGCTATCGGAAGTCAAAATATAATAGATCCCTTCTACGCATCCATCTACAAGGTCATAAACAACAATGCAGAAGCTATCTATGGCCTTTCGATATTTGAAAATAACATCAGAACGATTCTTACAACATCGGTAATTGACGAACTTGATAAAACATACGGAACGATCCTTGACCCGAATATCGTAACCTCGATTGTTGACGGAATGATGACCAGCGATCAAGTTTTAAATGCTGTTGAAAACTATCGTATGACAATATCTAAATGTGTCGCTACCTTTGATTCTATGAATAAAGTGCCAGGGGGAC
>JALNYB010000024.1 GCA_023230065.1 Candidatus Methanomethylophilaceae archaeon | reverse complement strand
CATCATCTCCGAGATCGATAACAAATGCTTCCCAATCCTTTACAGGTACGATGACCTCGACTCCGTCATTTTTGGATCCGCATCTTTCTTCCCATATAGGTGCCCCATCGATCTTTTTTGCAGAATCACCGATAATGGCATCGATCTCCTGTTCCTCGAGAGTTATGAATTCCTCTGCTCCCTGAAGTACGACAAGGAGTGCTTTGCTTACGCTGCTGTACGAGATATCATACGGCTTTATGCTTGCATGGTGCACTAATTTCTGCAAAGGTTTGCTGATGTCCTTGAATTCAGGGAATTCGTATGCAATGGCTTTTGTAATGCCTGCAGGCAGCACCTTGAGTGTTGCCATTGTGATTATTCCGAGTGTTCCCTCAGATCCTGAGAATAACTGTGTGAGGTTGTAACCAGACATATAATATCCGATCTTGTCGTATCCGGTCTCAAGGGTGGTTGCATCTGCTGCGACCACCTGAAGATTGAGGACGTTGCTTTTTGCAGATCCGTTCTTATATGAACCGATCCCCATTCCGTTGGCAACTACCCAGGATCCTACAGTTGTGGATGTGTCCGTAGGATATGAACCGAGGATGAATCCTTCTTTTGCACAAATGTCGATAAGTGTTTTCCATGTGCATCCTGCTCCGACCTTCACAGACATTGCGATACGATCGAAATTAACGACCTCGTCAATCCTTGAAAGATCTACGAGTATGCCTCCCTGAGGATATTTCGTTCCATCAACAGCCCATTCAGGGTTGTTGCTGGATACAACACGGAACTCGTTCTTGTTTGCGATAGAAATGATCTTTGCAACTTCTTGTGCCGACTTGGGTGCCACACATACTATTGCTTTTGTTTTCTTATCTGAACAGCAATTTGAATCACAAACGCTGACATTCTCTTTACCGACCACTGCCTGGAGTGCCTCAAGGACCTCGACCGCTAATTTTGATGTGTTCTCCCCACAATTCATGATTTGTCCTCCACTTCTAAAAGTGTGACTTTTAATAAGAATGGGTAGCGACTGATATATTATAATAGTTGTGGAATTCAAAAGAAACTGGAAAGGAGCTGACAGGGTCAGCGTGGTTTATAAGGTTTCAATTTTGCCGCAGAAATAACCGATCTCTTCGAATCTTCATTCATTTTGAAGAGATGCGTCCTGCAGTCACAATCCGAACATCCGAATCCATTTAGGACCGGCTCTCCGGCCGCTGTCTCTACCATACCTACTAATTGACATTCCAGAATAGGTTCCGGATACGACTCATATGCTTCCATATGGTCTGCGGTCACCGTTAGACGGTCTATGTGCCAGTGTATAGTCTTTTCCTTCGAGAAATGCCTGCCGAGTCTCTGATCGAGACCTCTCATCGCACTACCTATGTAACAATATTCGCCAGCAGGGAACGATACGTTTCCCAAAGCTCCTATGTCTATCTTCATGTCATGATCGAAGGTCATGAACAAGAGATATGTTCCGCATCTCATCATTTTTTCTCAACTTTCCGTGCGTCTTCGTATTCTATTTCCGAACGCGTCTTGATGCGGATCAGAATACTACTGTCGTCGATTTTGGAAGGAGCTATTGTACACACGTCTTTAAGTTTGCGGCCATAAACGGTCATATTCTCGATATATTCATGATGTTCATCGTATGGGATCTTGACCCTGAGGCCATCCAGATGAAGAGTTAGAGGCGCAGGCCTTAAACACATATTTACCGGTTCATACTCTTCTAGAAGCTGCTTTATCTCTCCGGGATGCACGAACATCGGATCCTCTTCGAGCACTTTCTTCCTATCAGCGAGGATGGTCTCCACTGCATCTGCGATCTCTTCCAATTTAGCTCTCTCAGGAGCCGTTCTCATTCTGGATGTCTTTCTCCCGACACCTGATACGATGGCCTCGCATGTATCGTCGATACCTTCTGGCATAGGTCCCGATACCAATACTACCGGCACTGTAATATCCTTGAAAAGGTCTGTCTTAGCCTCTATACAAGACTTGAAATTTCCTAATGAGAACACGGCTGCATCATATTCATCGATGATCGTCTTCTCCTGAAGGTTTATCTGAGCTGTGAGCTTTCCTCTGCCTCTTGCCAATCCCATGACAACTGTTACGGCACCGTATCTTCTGAGTTGCTCTGCGATGTCGCAGATAGGGTGTGGCATATGATGACGCCCCAATGTGGGACCCACAATAGCTATCTCCGTACCTGCTAAAGGAACAGGCTTTATTTCTCCGCCGATCTCTATGCAGAACGCTTCTACCATCTTCCTGTCTTCCGCCGGGATCGACATCGTGACCGTGAGCATCTGAGCACTCCTTGTCTTCTGTATGATCACTCCTCCGACATCCTCGATCAACTCATAGAGTTCCTCGGAACGATAGACACCCCCGTCGTACATTATGACATCAAACATCTTCTGCACCGCCCTGCATCCTCTTGTGGACTGCTTTCGCCTCTTCAAGCATATATGGTTCTATCCTTTCTTCTGTAGCCACTACTGTTATGACCATTCCGTCAATATAGGTGTGTCTGACCTTTATTCCTTCAGGCATCGATCTCCAGATGGCTCCGACGATCTCTTTCATATGTTCCTCGCCGGATGCGATTACCATATCCCTTATCTCAGAATCTTTGACACCGCGCACTATGATATCGAAACGGGTCTGTTGTTCTACCGCCCTTCTTCCGTATTTCTTCCAAAGCTGATCAAGCATCTCCGGGGCATGTCTTTCATCGGTTATGGTCATGAATACACTGTCGCCTTCACTCCTAACCGTGGCAACATCTGATATTTTCATATTGGTAGGTTCTGTCTTGAGCTTTACCGAGAATATGAACAGCGGGATATCTGGTTTTAGGACTAGTTCTGCCTTATCCATAAAATCTGACTTTCCGATATCTGACATTATCTCTTCGAACAATGCTTTGTATGAATCCGCTCCGAACGGTTCGCTACACGTGACCTCTATATCCATATAATATCCTCACAAGAATCCGGAACTGAGCAATGCTCCTCCGACCGCACCGATATATTGAGAATTAGGCGGGACGATAGGCCTCTCTCCGAGGACCTCTCCGACTGCGGTTACCATTCCTGATATAAGAGATGTTCCTCCTACCTGAATGATCGGGTGCCTTACATCGATCTCCTGAAGCTGTTGCTCATACACTTGTTCTGCAACAGAATGACATGCCGCCGCCGCAACATCTTCGAAGGATTTTCCTTCTCCTAATGTGGTTACAAGATCTTGGATACCGAAAACTGAACAATAAGAATTCATCTTAGCATTCCTCCAATCTCCTTTGTCTGCAAGTGCACCGAGATCCTCTATAGGGATCTTCAACCTCTTGCATACCATCTCGAGGAAACGTCCGGAAGCACCTGCGCAGATACCTCCCATGGTGAAGTTATCAGGAACTCCGTCCCTGACAGTGATCGCTTTATTGTCCATTCCTCCGATATCTAAGATCGTGGCCTCTCCTCTTTGCCTGTTTGCAAGCCACACGGCACCTTTGGAGTTGACCGTGAGTTCTTCCTGGACAAGTTTGGCATTGAAATATTTACCAAGTGTAAAACGTCCGTAACCGGTGGTTCCCATCGCCTCGATCTGTTTCAGTTCTACACCTGCCTCCTTCATGGCATTCTCTAAAACTAACTGTGCAGACTGCACAACATCTCCCGAGGTCGTCCAATCCTTACCTATGATCTTATTGTTCTCCATGATCACCGCTTTGGTCGTGGATGAACCTGAATCAATACCTGCCGTGAGACCTGTCTGTCTCTCTCTTGCCAAGAGTTCTTTCCTTGTGACAATGGTGACCAACGCCTCCATCCTTGTAAGAAGCTGCGATGCTTTGAGCCTCTCCGTGAATGAATATGTAACGACAGGGAGCTTTGTATTCTCTTGAATGAATCTTCTTAACTCATTCCTTACAAGTGCTGCCTCTGCACATCTGAAACACGTCGTGATAAATACTGCATCGGCATCATATTTGCCATCTGCAAGAGAGATTGCCCTCGCGATCATCAATTTGAGCTGTGGAGACCTCGGATTGAATCCGAATCTTTTCACAGCATCGTTGATATCTGCATAAGAAACATCTGGATAGACGACCTTTGCACCAACTGAACGTGCCGCTTTCTCGATCTCGTACTGAACGCTGCTGTACTCTGTACCGCATGATAACTGTGCGATCTTAATGGTCATTTCAATCCCTCCAGGAATTCCTTTATTTGGCCTACAGTGGCCTTTGCCTCTTCCTCATTATTCGGATAGTTCACTGAAATAGACGGGATACCGCGTCTCTTTATGAGATATTTGACCATTTCATTGGAACGTTCGCATCCTACGCATCCGAAATTGAACGGAGGATCAAGCATAATGATAGCAGCATCCGCCTCTTCTATCATAGGCCCCCACAGAGAGAGCCTGCCTCTAACACCTGACGGCACCTCCACGCCTGCATATTTCAGACCTTTGATGACATCCTCGAGTGTCAGATTCATTGGCGGCATATCCACTTCTACATTGTCTATCTTGTTTTGAATGGCGGCCATGGAGCTGAGAGGTTCATGACCGAATCTCTCTACCAGGTCGAATAGTATCAAACTGTTCGGGGGGTCTATGAAAACCTTCATTCTTTCGCCTCACATATTTTTTTGAATTTTTCTGCTGAAAACTGTTTCTTCTCTTCTGGGAGTTTGTATTTCTCACCTTTATCGGCGCACATAAGGCCATTCTGGACCCACGGCAAAGCTTGCCACTCTGCTTCCAATTGTGCATATCCGGGCCTTGTCCCGTGCTGTGCACGGCATCTTCTTGGATCCCCTGCTGGATACGCTCTTACCTTTGAGAAGATCTCATACGGATGCTTCTTTCTTACCTCAGCAAGGATATCTTTCACGAGATCTCTGGATCCTTCCACTAGACATCCGTAACATGTCTCTTTTACTGTGACCTCTTTGCCCATCGCATGAATCGTACGTACCAATTGGTCCGGCGTGATCATGGATTCCGGGGAGATCATGAATATTCTCGTTTCTCTCTCCTCGCTCATATCTTTTCCTCCGTGATGTAAATTGTCTGCTCATCTTCGAGCGCACTGACCTTTGAAATATCATCTAACAGTTTTCCTACCATGTTCGTACCATATGGCTCTTCTCCGGTAGGTCCGTATTCCTTGCTATCTTCAAGCCTGATACCAATCAGACCGTGATGAGGTCTTGACTGATTTGTAATACCTATATCACCTTTCTTGCATTTCTTGAACATATCTTGTGGATACAGGATCTTGGACCTCTCATCATCGCCGTAGAATGTGACCATTGGCATTCCTTCGAATGCAAACTGAACCTTGAGTGAACCTATGGGCTTGTGAATGAGTCCTGTGATCTTCTTGAAATAATGAAGTGACAACGGATCTTTATCTGAAAGCGATATTCTCAATATCTTGTCTTTAGGAACTGCGAATGTCTCAACCTCTCCCGCTTTGATAGCAGACATTGTCATCTCAGGTGTCTGATCCACTATTATCGCATCATCAGAGAGATCGCCTGTCCTTTTCTGTTTCACTTTGAATCCTGAAAGGAATTTCTCTCCATCGGCCTGCGTCATACCAACAGAAAGGACGCGCGAAGGTTCTGTGATCGTTGTGATAATGTCCCCAGCCTTCGCCTGAGCTACAATTGCAAGACCTCTCCGAAGCTCTCCTGCATGGTTTATCGTCGGAATTATCTGCCTGGTCTCCTTGTATATCAAGACGTGCCCCGTTCCCACACCCGAATTCCTTACGGTGACGCTTCCCCTGGATCTTATCTCATGCTGTTCATCGGCTATATTGACATCCATGTCATCCCTGCAACCGATGTAACTTCCGGTGCTATCAGAAACATTCAGATGTCCTTTAGAACTTACGATCAGAATCTGTTCGGAAGATTCTGGAGACCTGTCATCCAGTTCGATGAGCATATTGGTCTCCACTCTGTAGCCGTCTTCCAAAAGATATGAAAGGTCTTTCGTAACTATCACATTCTCGGTGCTCACATCAGATACTACCGGGCGTATGGAAAGGATCGGCTCTCCCTCTTTCAAGACTTTAAGCAGATGCCTTCCGACAGTTATCCTTCCGATGCGTCCTGGGCCTGCTCCATAAGACCTCTTATGATCCTTCCTTGCGATCATAATGTACGTCGTTTGGTTATCATTTCCGCCCAGTGAGAAGAAACAATCATAAATCATGTATCTCCTTTCAGTCCTATCAACAGGTATATCGGATTCAAAAGAACCGAATGCTACAATGTCCTGAGTTACCCACCTTGATGTTATTCCATCTATCTTGGGAATCAAAGATTTCCAAAGTCTTGCATCACTGCTATCGTCAAGATGAAGTGTCATCGGACCAACCGATGTTACAAGTTCAAAATCATTGGTCTCTTTTGTTAATTTCTCTGTGGAAAGATGCACTGAGATCAGAGAATCTTTAACGTACACCTCGTTTGCAATTGCATCTTTCAGTGTCGATCCGGCCTTGAGTTTCTTCTCCTTTCCGTTAACGATTACTTGCATCTTATTCACCCTTTGTGGATGGGAGAACCTTCTGGACCTTTGATACGATCTCATCGAGTTTATCCTGGGGACATGTTACTCCCCTAATAACTCCCGTCACGATCTCCATGATCTCCCCTTTTGTATTGATGTCCTCATCCGCAGGCATAACCACCCGTGTCTTAACACCAATAGCTGCAAAATCCTCATAATCTATTGGGCACTGCGCCACTATTACCGCTGGAATATTCACATTCCTGAGAATGAGCCTTGCTTTGTAGATGATATGAGAGCGAACATTTCCCAGATGAATAAGCGCGACTTTGTATTGCTGTATCCTTTCAACTTCGATTGGATCCAATCCAAAACATGTACCTGTCGTAACATCTGGAGCATCTGCGGGAACTCCTGAACCTGCATTGACAACAAGGACGCTTGTGTCTATGCCTTCTTCTCTAAGAGCATATGTTATCTCGCAGACAGGCTTGGTTATATGTCTCCTCCCGGGACCCATAGCTATTACAACAACATCGGTTCCGCTTTCAGAAATGGTCGCCCTTGCGGCAAGACCTCCTCCCACTCCAAGTCCCATGGACTCTCTGCACTCAACGAAACTCAGATGCCTCCCTATCTGCTGCTTCAAAGTTATTCACCCTTTTCCTCATCCTCTTCGGTAAGATCGAATTCCTTTACGATCTCTTCTGGTTTTCCGATAGCCAACACCTTGCCGCCTTTCATGAAGGCCGCACGGTCGCAACAGTTGAGGATGAAGTCCATATCGTGACTCACGACTATAAATGTCTCACCTAAAGTCTCCCTTGCTCTGAGTACAGACTTTGCAACTATTACCTTTGTAATAGGATCCATAGTTCCAGTGGGCTCATCTAATATTATTATGCGGGGCTCTTTTATTAGTACTTGTGCAAAAGCAATCCTCTGACACTCCCCGACACTTAATGTGTCTGGATATGCATATAGGGTCTTTTCCATATCTTTGGCCGGAAATCCCACACTCAAAAGCACTTGAATCGCTTTCATTTTTGCGAGTTCAGCAGGCATTTTCATACCAATACATGTTGAAAGATTCTGAAGTACCGTATCGAATGGATAAAGAGTGTATTCCTGGTGAAGGAAACCGATATATGGTGTTGCCCTTCCTTTTCCTGCAAAACCACACTCGGACATATTGACCCAATCATCACCGATCTTGATCTTCACTGTTCCTGCAGTGACTGGAGACATTCCAGCGATCATTCTTGATGTGGTTGTCTTCCCTGCTCCGGAAAGACCTATCAAAGCGAAAACCTCTTTCTCTTTTATGTCAAATGTTACTCCATCAACAGCTTTGACAACCCCTCTTACTACTGAAAAATAATGTTTCTCCGCATCAACAAGCGAGATTATTGTATCTCCGACATCAACCTTGTGGTCTTGTTTATCGAAATGATACTCTTCCATGAATTTCTCAGTAATAGCTACAGGCTTACCTTCCATGACGACATTTCCTGCATCGAGCCATATTGCCTCGTCTGCCATGTCTTCGACAGCCTCGGGCCAATGCGATGCGAATATCATGCATATCTCATGCTCTTTGACATAACTCACAAGTCTTTTGTGGATCAAGGCTGCAGTATTCGGATCTAAAGTACCTGTAGGCTCATCTGCCAGGAAAAATAACGGATCCTTTGCAAGCTGTCTTGCAATCACTACTCTCTGTTTCTCTCCTCCCGATAAATCTCTAGCTATGTGTGTGGTCCTGTGTGTCATATTGACGAATTCCAATAATTCGATAGCTTTCTCCACACGGTTGGGAGATTTATCGTCTATCGCTTCCAGAACATTCTCTACAACTGTCTTATCGCCGAATAATGAAAAAGACCTCTGAAGCATGATCGCGGTACGTTCTTTGATCGCTTCCCTTATCGGATCATATTCTTTCATTGACCAGAAATCGATCATCTCTGTATTGGATTTGGAACAACATTTAGTACATGGGGTCCCTTCAAAAGGAAGATCAAGATTTCCACATTTAGAACAACGATTCACATGATACAAAACACGTCCAGAATCAGGAGCATATTCCACACTTCCCCTGAGCATATGCATGAGTACACTCTTTCCTGCTGCACTCTTTCCAATCAATCCTAAAATTTTACCGGTGGAGATTTTTGCACTCACATTGTTAAGTACAGTTCTGCCATCGAATTTCTTAGAAACGTTCTCGATGATCAATAGGTCAACTGACTGCGCCATGAAACATATGCACAGGTTACGCACATAAATACTATACTGAAAAAAGATTAACGGCACTTAAATATTTTTTGATTAATAATTCACTTAATCAACATTTTTGTTCATTTCTGTTCATTTTTCTAGCGTTATCTATATAGGCTGGATGAACTATGCATCCATATGGTTTTACAACAGGGCCCTAGACTCGGCGGGCCAATACCAAAATTCAGAGAATACCACGTCTGGAAGACATTGTATTGTCTAAATAACAACAGCCCAATTGGCCGTAAGAAACTAGCAACTTTTCTTGGAATCGGAGAAGGAAGTACAAGAACTATCCTCAACCTTCTTCAAGAGAGCGGTCTAATCATCATTAACAAGAACGGTGTAACACTCACTCCGGAAGGCATCGAATGCTGGAATTCAGCATACATGGAAATGAAGGCGCTGCAAATCAGTGACATTACCATCGGCGCATGCGATTGCATAATACGTATACCGAACATGGCATTCAAAGTAAAATACGGATGTGAAGAAAGAGACCTCGCTATAAAAGCAGGCGCATCAGGAGCTACAACACTAATATGCTCAAAAGGCATCCTTATCTTCCCTGGATCCGGTTATCCAGTGGATTCCAAAGTTGACAACATAATCAGAAACAATTTTACAATAAGAGATGACGATGTCATAATCATCGGTACCGGAAGAGACCTTGACATAGCGGAAGTAGGTGCTGTCGCAGCAGGATTAGAACTCTTGGGTGGCCTCCACATCAACCGCGATCTTGAAGGTATCCTTTCACAGAGAAGCACTGGAAACGAACTGCTTTCACTAGCATTTGCAATACATGACCTCGTTGGAGGCCTTCCGGTCTGTGCAAAAAGCAGAGACAACCTAGGTATCAGGATAGAATCCGGAACTGTCATCGATAATGCATATACTGGTGCCGTATTGGAAGAAGTACTCAATGCTGGTACAACAATCAGAAAGATCGCAACGTCTGGACCTTACAAGGGCATCAGAGTCATAGTAACTCCTGTAGAACTTGATAACAAAATTATCGCAGCCATAGGCGTGGTGGACATAAGATCCATGGCAGGAGTCAATAACCTTATTCGTCTCAGGAGTGATGAATGAATGAATGAAGAATGCAAAGTAACAATAGATGCAGGCGTCTGCAAGATGAAGACCATCGTCTATGCAAAGGTCAATCCCGAGACAAGAATGGTAAACATAAACATAGAAAGTGACTGCGCCAGCGTGCTTAAGATGTCATTATCTATAAAGCCGGTATGCCAATACACCGAGATTGAATCTAGTATAACAAAAACCGAGATCTATAAACTCGCAGATGAGGTGCATATCCATGCAGCGTGCCCTGTTCCATGTGCAATAATAAAAGCTATAGAAGTAGCCGGTGGCCTAGGCCTTAAAAGGAACGTTACAATAAACATAGAATGATCAAGAGATCATTCTTTCCTATTCACATATTCATCTATCTTTTCAGACCATATCATCGCTGAAGGACCAGTCATGTACATCACGACCTCTTGTATCTCCAATATCTCCTGGGGCGTTGCTCCTGCTTGTATCGCCGCATCTGCATGATACTCAAAACATTTCTCACATTTGGCAACAGATGACAATGCCATTGCAAGTAATTCTTTCTCGCGCACAGAAACGGCACCGTTCTTGAACACCTCATTCCTGTACTTGTACATAGCCTGAAGGACTTTCGGATCTCTTTCACCCAACATTATCAATGACATCAAGATAACTAATAGTTAATTGTTTATAATCAATTTTCGATTCACACATAATGGCAGAAGAAATTGTTGACAAACCTCTGGAAATCATACGCGGTCTCAGAGGCGTAATTCATGCGTTTTACCTTGACAAAACCATTCTTGCAAAAATGCAAGAAGAGGAAAAAAAGGTACGTGCGGTCGGCGACATAACTGTCGATAATGAAGGATTCAATATGGCTTTGACACGTGAAAGTGTCATTTGTATCATTAAAGATCCCAGATTCAGACCACCCCCGGAACCTACAGTCGTCCTTTTATCAGACAAAGGAGATATTATGGGTACAGAAGTCTTCCCGTTCACTGCTAAGCAGTACATGAAAAGAGATGATGTTGTCTGGCTCTCTGATGCCTTTGTCCTATTCCCTGATGTTAAAACAGTAGGCGGAGAAAAATTCATTATGCCTCCTGTATCATTCCCTGAACTGAATGAAAGCAACGGATGCAAAGATGTTATTTCGTGCAGTCCTGCTCCTACATGTGATCTTATGATGAAGAATTATTACAAGTATGATGATGACCCGAAACTCGCATCCGTCCTTGTGGGATTCAACAGGATATGAAACCTCTTCCCATATCATGGGTTTATCGCCATTATCTTTTTTAACAATTGATTACATTCTCGGCTCGATATGATACTCAATCGTTGTCCTAAATATTCACCAAAAAGCGGGATCAGAATAATTCCACCTGCAGAGACTATCAAACACATCCTGCCCCTCCTACCAATAGCTGGAATAAAGGCCCCAGAAGATATCACCTCCAAAGATAATATTGGAATACCTGTATTCTCCATTGACCGCCCCAATGCTCCAGCTGGTAGTAACTATAATGGAAAAGGAGCATCCTTAGAACAAGCAGAAGCCTCTGCGGTTATGGAAGCGATGGAAAGATACAGTGCTGAAAAAAGAGATGATGACGAAATAGCATATGGAACGTTCGCACAGGCAAGCGAAGTTGGACTCACGGTGAATCCTAAGGATCTCATCCTTCCGTTGAACGTCTTAGATTATTATGAAAATGCAGAGATCGCATGGGTAAAAGGCTATGAAATGTTCAGAGGAGTTCCTACGTGGGTACCCGCATGCGCAGTATATTATCCATACATACCAGACACAGACCTTCAACTATTCAAATATCATACGAATGGTATCGCCGCAGGAAATACTCTCGAAGAAGCGATCCTTCATGGATTATTGGAATTGATTGAAAGGGACGCTTGGTCCTTGGCTGAAGATCATAATATTGCAAATGCAGACATAATTGTTGATAACGATTCTATACCTGGAAAACTGATCGAACATTTCACTGACCAGGGCGTCGAAATCCATCTCAAGGATCTCACAAGCGATCTTGGTATACCTACAGTAGGAGCAGCTGCGGATGATACTTTTACAAAGGACCCGGAACTACTTACCATCGGTGTCGGAACCCATCTGAATCCCGAGATAGCATGCATCAGAGCGATAACAGAAGTTGCTCAGAGCAGAACCACTCATAAATATGGAAAAAAGATCAATGCTAAACTTCAGAAGATCACACAGGACATGGGGTATGAAAAGATCAAAACTGTCAATAGTATGTGGTACCAAGACCTTGAAAAAAAAATCAATCTAAATGATATCGTAGATCTTGCTACACCATACGTCCTTGATGATATAGAGATAATCTTTGACAGACTAATGAACCATGGATTCGATCGTGTCATCGCAGTGGACCTTACAAGATCTGATGTAAATGTACCTGTTGTGAGAATGATAGTTCCAGGATTGGAAGTGTCAACAATGGACCCAGCTCGTGTAGGATCTAGACTATGCGGATCGTGGCCTCCTAAAATATGACGACCTTGATTGATCGCCATTCGTGAAAGCACAGTAATAATATTTTTATTGAAACACACGAAGAAGAGGACTCCCCCCGTTTCGAACCAGGGGGAGCTGTAAATAAATTGATAAATTGTTTATCCACCGCCGCTCGGAGTGAATGTGGATATATCGATCTCTTCTTCGAATTTCTTCAAATCATCAATCGTCTTTCCAGTTCCCTTGTATGCGTCGATGGATCTTTCACGCTCTTTGAAGGAGGATGCTTTGTACTCTGACTCGTCAACAGATTGCAGGAACGAGACATCGTAATAAAGATTGGTACGATCCAGTTTTACCCAGGTCTTTCCACCCTTATCACGAATATCCGTTACCTTCCCTACTGTCAGGGTCGGCATGTACTTCAGCACATCTCCTTCTATCATTGGCATCAGCCTTTGATAACTGCGGTTCTCTCGCCTGCAGGGACGAACTCTCTGAGTCCGCCTCTTCCAACCTCTTTTGTGAAGTTAGCGAAGTCGAAGACTAAGCTTGGATCAGCAAATGCAACACGGACGAATGGATTGGCTGTGAAAGCGTCTCCACGAGCGACGTGAGCTGCCTTCGGGATACCTGCGTATCCTGAAAGGTGACCGACATTCATTGCGTAGTTCGGATAGTTGGGTCCACGAATTTCCATCGGCAGACCCTCATCAGACCTGTATGCGAAGGAGTTAGCTGAACCACACTGATCCTGAAGATCGAATCCGTAGAATCCAAGACGTCCAGCCCTCTCCTTATGCTGAAGCATAGAAAGATACCAGCAGTTCAGACCGCAATCTGCGATACCGGTTGCCATAGCACCTGCGACACCAGTTGTTGCTGCTGAAACTGTTGACCTCTGTGATCCACCGAAGTGAGTCTCCATAACGGCTGGGTATCTCTCATACATCTCGAGTGCATATGAATTGACCTCATCACCAAGTTTGAGAAGTTCATCGAAGTTCTTAGGGTCCAATTTACAGAATCCACCGTATTTGTCTTTGATTATGTCGATTGCGTGGTATACATAATCTTCAAGGATGTTATCAGTATATGTTGCTGAAGCATACTGAGTGAATCCTACTCCACCAGACATGTATCCACCAAGGTATATTTGATCGTAGATTGCTGCACCAAGACCTACCGTCTCGAGAACTGCACGTCCAGGATCATCTGGGTAGACACGGTCAGACTGAGCTATATCTGCGAGGTATCCGAATGGTATTCCACCGGGTTCGTTAGGTCCTCTTGCACGCCTAGCAGGCATCATGGTACCCATTTGAATTGACTGGTGTTTTGCGGCATATGCAAAATCTGCGATTGCTGCTTCTCCTGCTGCAAGTTTGTATGCAGAGATGAAAGCCATTGAGATCTGCATCGCTGCATGCCTTGATACGGTTGCACCATCCATGAGCCTTCCGACCATGGTTGGAACACGCACTGCCTGCGTGAGTGTCTTTCCTATTGCCTGTTTCAGCTGTTTTGCCTGCTCCTTGGGAAAGAGTTTATTTATGTCGATAACGAACCTTGGGTCGATCTCATCAATAAGCTCATCGTCACCAGAGAATACTTTAACATACGAATCTGCCACAAGTGCAGGATTACACTCTGCCATATGCTCCTGGACGATTGCTCCTCCGGGCATTGTGTGGTTTACCGATTCGAGATATGTATTGATTGTCTCGGGTGTGACCTCTTTTCCCAATCTCTTCTCAATTGTTGCATGAGGAGAATCGAGACCAACAAGTATTGTCCTTCTGATATCATCCCAAGCCTGCTGAATGGCGGGGTTGTTGATACAGTGGAGATCATCGGTCTCTACATACATATCAGTGTGTGATAACTGATAAGGCATCATTAATCTCTGTCCAAGCGGAACTCCGATGTCTTCATTCATCATCGGGATGCCACGCTTTTTAGCTATTGCCTCTGCTGATTTCTGGAATTCTACCTTAGATTTTGACTGTTTCCATCCGCCGTAGCAGTAGTATTTGGTCTCCATATCGGTAGGATCTTCCTTGAATTTTTTCTTACATGCTTCCATGAAGAGCTTTTCCTTAGCTTTACCTGCCATGCTTACTCACCTTTGAATTTGAATGGCTGGAATCCGCCGAGTGTTCTCAGCTTGTGGATCCTGAGTCCATACATTGTTACTTCTTTGTCGTCCCTCATATCAACGCCGTCTGCTCTGAAGATTGTTGTCCTCTTCTTTAAATCAGACATTGACGCGGGCTTTCCGACATAGATCTTCCTGTCGAGTGGGATTGCAACCTGATCTTTTACATAAACGACCTCTTTCTTGTCTGCATCCCAAATATATCTCTGCCAAGCATCAAACATAAGTCCGTGCTCATCGAGACGGCATGCGTGTCCATGAACGGTTGCTCCTCTGATTCCGGTAAGTGCCGGATCAAAAGTCTCGTCATCAATCAATTCTTTGGCGAGTTTCTCGAGATCCCTCTCTCTCATTTCAATGATCTGACGTCCGGAAAGTGTTCCGGTATCAAGTCCTCTATACCTTGAAAGATACATCCATGCCCTCTGGTATGGGGAAATCGGTGCGAAGTATACTGAATCAGTAAACTGAATATACCTTAT
>JALNYB010000126.1 GCA_023230065.1 Candidatus Methanomethylophilaceae archaeon | reverse complement strand
CTGCCTTACCCAACATAGATTATTATCTTGTAAACGCAAGAGCTGTATTCAAAAAGAGAAGAGACCTAATCTCACAAAGAATAAATGAAATTCCAGGAATGAACATCATACCTCCGAAAGGATCATTTTATGCATTCCCATCATTTGATCTTAAAATGACCTCAGCAGAACTTGCCAATCAATTGGTAAAGGATGGCCTTATCTGCACCCCTGGATCAGCATTCGGAAAGTACGGAGAAGGTCATCTGAGATTCTCATACGCAGCAGATGAGAAAAAGATCAACGCTGGAATGGACATTCTCGAATCAACAGTCAAGAAATTGAGGAGAAATTAAAATGGTTACAGATCAAAACGATCCTAATGCAGGCCTTTTCGGTGAAGAGGAACAAAAAACTTCAGATGAAGAAAAAGCAATCAAACAACTGTATGAGAAAAACCCCATAAGGGTTAAAGCACTCAGTGACCTCTGGTATCAAGAAATTATCGACACCATCGACAAAACAGACCTTCCCGAAGATGCAAAACGTCAAATGATTTTTAAGATGACCGCTAACAGCATCCTTGATATGATGGACGATGCCACTCCGACAGAAATGGCTTTAGACGTGTCATTCTATTTTGACATGTATATGGGTGTCGCCCTCGTCAACAAGAATTTCGAAGTTGATCTATTCAAAGAGCAGCAGAAAGCACTCTTGAGTATAGATTCCACCAAATTCGAAACTGATGAAGATTATCATGCAGAATTGAGAGATTTTGAGGAAGCGTGGTGGAGCATAGCTCAACCAAAACTCAATGAAAGAAATCCAAACGATGCTATCAAAGAAATGCTTAACAAATATGGATTGTCCGATCAATGAACGATATAACTGTTTCAGCACCCAGCAAATTTGTCATTTTAGGTGAACATGCCGTGGTTTACGGAAAACCTGCCATAGCCCTTGCTATAGACAGACGTTTTACCGTGAGGGTGCGCAGAAGCAACGAATTTAGGATTAACAATGAAGCTTCGGACATTCGTACGAGCCCACATATGAGATATATAATCGGACAACACAACATGATCCCGGTCTCCGTCAATCTCGACAGCAAGGTCCCAGCCGGTTCAGGCCTCGGATCCTCCGCAGCATTATCTGTTGCATTCTCTGCAGCATTGAGGGCACTCAATGGATTCAGACTAAATCCCGAATCAATAGCCAAAGAAGCCTACGAGGCAGAATATTATGCTCAGGGCAGGGGCAGTCCTATGGACACTTCTGTTTCTACTCACGGACACGGAATTGCCCTTAATGTTCCGAATTCTAAAGAGAATCATCTTTGGAATATTTCCAAGAATGACAAAACCTGGGACATATCTAAGATAGAAGTCCCAAAAATGACATTCGTAATAGGATACACAGGTATTCGTGCACCTACTGGACCTCTTGTAGAGAAAGTAAGAAAATACAAAGATAGAAACAAATTTGCTTCCGATATAGTAGATGAGATTGGAAATATCACGTTGGAAGGAATGGATAAGATTCGTAAGAATGATGTCGAAGGGCTTGGAAAAATCATGACGTATGATCATAAACTACTTTCGATCCTCGGAGTCTCGTGTAATGAGCTCAATAAACTCGTAGATGCTTCCCTTCCTTATTCGTATGGAGCAAAATTGACAGGCTCCGGAGGCGGGGGCTGCATGGTAGCACTTACCGATAAACCAAAGATCGTATCAGATGTTATAGCATCGAGAGGTGGCATCCCATACATAGTATCAACAGGCGTTGACGGTGTAAAAATAGAATATAACTGAATAGTTGTAAAAACAAAAAATAGATGGCCGAAGCCACCTAGAAAAATTTTCAGATCAGATCCTCAAAGCCTTCGACTACTTTCGGGAATCTCTCTTTAATGACCCTCAATAGGTTATAGACATTAACTTCCTTGATATCAGATCCGGATATGAGTTTCACAACCTCATCGATAGTTTCATCGTCGAGTGTTGCAAGTCTCTCCTTAGCCATCCAGTTCCTATAGAGCTTATCTTCCATCCTGTCACGCCACATCTTCTCATAAGGCATGAGTGCTTTCTTGGAGAAATCTCCAGTCTTTGCGCACTCGGTCAATACCTTACCTGCGTACATTCCGGTCCTGCATGCATGACAGATGCCTCCGCCTGTGATCGGATCTATTATTCTTGCCGCATCTCCAACGAGGATTATATTATCATCAACGGCACAATCCAGTCCTGGACATGTAGAGACAAATCCACCCATGACCTCAACAGCCTGGCTGTTCTTGAATCTTGGATCAGTATCGATAAACTTATCGAGATACGTCTTTGCTTCACCGTTATTACATTCCGTTCCGATAATGCCTATACCGACATTGGCAGTTCCGTTTCCTTTCGGGAATATCCAAAGATATCCTCCGGGTGCAACGGATCTTCCGATGATGAACTCGCAATAATCAGGATCGATGTCTGCATTGACCATTCTGTACTGAAGGCATGAATCTATGTCATTCAATGCGAGTTTTGTTTCAATGCCTGCCCATCTACCTACCTGTGATTCATATCCATCTGCTGCTATGATCACTCTTGAACGGATCTCGATCTCCTCTCCCATGCACTTCGCTTTTATGCCGACAAGCTTGCCATTCTCTCTGATGACGTCTGTACATGATGTACGGAGCATTATCTTTGATCCAGCTTTGACTGCATCTCTTGCGAGGGCTTTATCGAATAAATGCCTCTCCAGGACATATCCTACCTCTGAACCAGCTTTGCTCTCATCTAATTTGAATGTATAACCGCTGGGGGATCTGATAACTGCACCGACCATGTCTGCACGTATCCATGAAGGGTCCGGCTCTATTCCGACCTCTTGAAGCCATTTCTTAGAAACTCCCTCAGCACATCTGAGTGGAGCTCCAATCTCAGCTTTCTTCTCGATCATTATTGTCTGCAGTCCACCCTGGGCACAGAACTTCGCGGCCATGCTCCCACCGGGGCCTGCTCCGACAACTACGACGTCGCATGTGTACGTCTTCATTGTTTCGCCTCCAATGTTAATGCATGGACAGGACAAAGTTTCACACATCTGCCACATCTGTTACACCTATTATTGAACTCCAGAACAAAATCATTCAGGAAAATAGCGTTGGTAGGACAGGATCCTACACATCCGCCACAGTGTAAGCATTTGTTTACATCGACTATCATTTGACTCATCCTCAAGGTGCATTGGGCTTCTGATCATCTGGAACGATCATTGCCGCTTCGAGATCTGCTGCCTCTTTCTTGTTCTTTGCTTTCCAGTCTGCGAGGGGGACCGAGAACTTCTTCTCTACCGACTCACGATATTCTGGTCCACCGTTATATGCACAGAACGGAATTA
>JALNYB010000125.1 GCA_023230065.1 Candidatus Methanomethylophilaceae archaeon | reverse complement strand
TATCTCGGAGATAAAGCTAAGGTAAATGTTGAGATCCGGATGGAAAAGAAATGAGTTTGCACATTGAAAAAGGAATGAAGGGTGATTTCTGGACAGATCAGTTACCAGAAGGACTTTCACTCATGCGCCCTGTGGATAAGCTCATGATTGTTGCAGCGGTAATATCTCTAATATCAAGTATTGTTTATGTTCTGTATGAATGTATTTTCAATGGAGGTTCAGCTTACGATCTTATTCCATGGCTTGCAGTTCCGTTCTTTATATGTGGCATTATAGCATATATTTCCCTGAAATATTGGATACTGATAGTGATTGCATGCACAGGTCCGATCATGTGGATATTCGATGTATCTTCTGATATGATATTTTTCTCGATGTTCATAGTGATAGGTGCAGCAGGAGTGGTAGGTATCATATGTGCTTTGCAGAGAACGATATTCTATAGGGTCATTCACATAATAGAATATGTGAACATCAAGAAGAAACTTACGTTCTCAGATAGACTGGTGGCCTTCTTGTTCAATGTTCCTGATGATCTTGATACAAGGAACATAACTCTTAATTATTCACTCAGAAGGACCAAAATCCCATGGAAGGAGATGGGAGGTTCGATGTCTCTGGGTCTTATGATAGGAATGTTCATCTGGATATATATCTCAATGAATCCGATGTTCATCAATCTCAGCACTGGTTCCAATATTCCGTTGTTTATGTTTGCCCTCATACTCTACATCCCGGTGTTAGTGATGCCTTGGGTGATATTCAAATCACTTAATGTAAGGATAGAGACAAATTATCGTGATTTTAAAGTGTACAATGGAATAAAGGCCACGCTTAAGAGAATGGCAGTTCCAGTGTTTGCCGCTTTAATGTATGTTATTGTTGCGATAAACACATCAAACATAATGTCAGTTCTTTACTATATTGTACTTTCAGCCATTATGATCGTTTCAATAATAGGGTTCGTATCTATGCTGTATTATCTTGTTTTCGAGTCATCGATAATCAATGATATCGTTTCGAAATGGAAGATATTCCGTCCTGTTTCTATATTCATGGGACTGGATGAAAAAGTGAGCAATGGATCATTGGATGATTTTCCTGGCACTCCTATAAGAGATAAAAATGACTTCGGGAAATTGATAATACCCGAAGAAAAATGAGTTTATTTTTACATGAATTCGGAGTTCATACGTCCAGGTTTATCTAATGCTTCGAAGATAGGTTTGAATATTTTTCCTGATGACATTCCCGGGGTTTTGTTGATGCCTAGAAGTTCCGGTTCTTTATTATTGGTTATGATTACAAGGTACCTCTGTTCTACATTTTCTGCGGTTACAAACGGTTCTTGGAATTTATTAACAATATCTAATACTACATCCGCCATGAGCTGTATCTGTTCAGGTGTGAGGTCATCAGAAACTTTGACTATAAACGAGCAAAATTCTGTCTCACCGTTTAGTATGAATGTAAGTTCTGACTCATTGAGCAGATCTTTGAAGGTATTGTCTTTCTCACTGTTCCCGGCAAGTTCGAGCAGTCTGTCTTTTGCTGTGTGAGGTATGTCGATATATATCGCATCCTTACCAAGTATCTTCCACATAGGCACCAAAATGTCCTTTGTATAGTTAAGGAATGTGATTGTACAATTTTAAAAATAGTATTTTCATCAAAAGTTTAAAAACGATGTTATTAATCTCAGTTCTGGTCATAGCATGGTAGAGAATTTCAAAGTCACACCTTGGGAAGTTACGGGGGACATAGATTATGATCTCCTGATGAAGAAATTCGGTACAACTCCTATAGATGACGCTCTTCTAAAAAGGCTGAGCAAATATGGCGAGGTACATCCTATGCTAAGAAGAGGCATATTTTATACCCATAGAGATTTGAATATGCTTCTTGATGAATATGACAAAGGTAACAAATTCTTTTTGTACACAGGAAGAGGTCCGTCAGGAAGCACGCACTTGGGTCATTTGATGCCGTGGATATTCAACAAATGGATACAAGACACATTCAAAGTCCCGATGTTGTTTCAGATGACTGATGATGAAAAATTTCTTTTCAAAGATCTCACATTAAAAGAGACCAGATCACTGGCTTATGAGAATGCATTGGATTTTGTTGCATTGGGATTTGATCCTGACACCACAAAGATCATTCTAGATACTGAATGTATCAAAGAACTTTATCCGATTTCATTGAAAGTTGCTAAGAAGGTTACTTTCTCAACGGCAAAGGCAGTATTCGGATTTGATAATTCCACGAATATCGGTTCAATATTCTTCACAACGATTCAAGCGGCCCCCGCGTTCCTTCCAACAGAAATGGAAGGCAGACAGGTTCCGTGTCTCATACCGTGCGGTATAGATCAGGATCCGCATTTCAGGGTTGCAAGGGACGTAGCTCCAGGACTCAATTATCCCAAGCCAACGATGTTGTATTGTAAGATGTGTCCAGGATTAAATGGTGGAGATAAGATGTCATCTTCTGATCCTATGGCGACCATTTATACAACAGATACAGCTAAGGATGTCAAGAAAAAGGTTGGGAAGGCATTCACCGGGGGATGCACAACAGTTGAAGAGCAACGTGCCAAAGGTGGAAATCCCGAGGTCTGCGCTGTATTCAAGTACAATTACTATCTTTTCGAGAAAGACGACAATAAGATCAACGATATGATAGTGAAGTGTAAGGCCGGAGAGATACTCTGTGGCGAATGTAAGATGGCACTCACGAATAAGATCAATGTCTTCCTTGAAGAACATCAGTCAAAAAGAGAAGCGGCCAAAGAGATCGTCGACAGTATGACCTTCAATGGCTTCAAATGGTGATAAAATGAACATGTCAGAGATCCTTGAAGGATTGAGCTATAATGAGAAAAGACTGCTTATGGCTCTCGAAGAGACAGATGGTATGAGTTCACCCGCAGACCTCATTGCAGCAGGTAAATTCGATCTTGAAGTAGAGGTAATGGGTTCAGCTTCATGGCTGGCATCAAAAGGCCTTGCAGAGATCAAAGAAGAGACCTTCAAATTTTATGAATTATCAAACGTGGATATTGTGAAGGACGGTCTTCCAGAAAGACGTGCCATTATATTCATCGATGCTGCCGGTGGAAAGATGGATATGGCCACTCTGACAGATAAGATGCCTGATGGCGAGGATAAGATTGCAGTCGGATGGTTGAAAAGGAAGGGATTTGCAGATATTGTCAAAGAAGGCGATGCAAAATACCTTGTTCTTACAACATTAGGAAAGACGGTATTGAATTCTAAAATGCCAGACGAAGAACTTCTTGAGAAAATGCTTGGCGGACCCATATCCGAATTTGAAGCAGATGCGAAGTTGATAAAAGATATAAAGGGTCGTCAGGGAATTATTCAGG
>JALNYB010000124.1 GCA_023230065.1 Candidatus Methanomethylophilaceae archaeon | reverse complement strand
GTGACCTCGAAAAATGCATTTTTTGGATCTATTACTTTAATGTAAATGATGGCATCCACATTTACAGGCGAATTATCCTTTGTGATGACCTCTTGGCTCGGAACATCAAGAACTTCTGTACGAAGGTCCAGTTTGACTACATTGCTAATCAATGGGAATACAAAGTTTAGACCCTGATTCAGGACCCTTACGAATTTTCCCAATCTCATGTATATGCCTTGTTCATACGGTTGTACTATTTTCACACCGCTGAGCATTACAGTTATTACTGCGATTATCGCAATTGCGACTAATATTAGAATGATAGTGTCTTCCATTTTATTTCACCTCTTAAAATCAAATACGTTCAAGTTTTACGTGTACCCCTTCAGCAGAGCATACACGGACTTTAGTGCCTTTTTCAATGATCTCATCAGACGTTGCGCTCCAAATGTCAGAATTAATCTGTACCTTTCCTTTGATGGAGTCAGGATACACCTTTTCTGTTACGGTTCCAACCTTTCCTATGAGTGATTCAGATACCATTGTTGAGGGAGCTATGGGTTCTCCGAGAAATTTATACGCTCTGATAGTAACTAAGGTGATCGGAACTGCGATCACGACTGCTAATATCGGCGAATACCAGCTTATTAAGAAATCAGGAGCTGCATAGCCAATTATACCAAGTATCACAAGTATGGTACCAGGTATGACCATGAAAACACCAGGGCTGAGTGCCTCTATAATTATGAATATTGCACCGATTAATATGAATAACAGTGCAATTGTCGTCACTTCCATGGAACTAGTATGGTTTTGTATATATTTAAGTCCATCAAAGAGAGATATCGAGACACAAGAATGTTTTGTGTAGATACATAGTTTTGAGATTATGGAAAGGTAGATTGCAGTATGTTTACTGTTGGTACACGGATACAGAAAAACAACACTATCATCGAATCTTAAGTCAGCGAGATTGAAAATGAATCACTGCCGGAGAAGAATCTCCGGCAATTTTATAATTGAAGTTTAACCGAACATATACGCGGGCAAGGACTTCATTTTGTTCCTTCCTGCAGTCATTACCTTTTCTTTGGCGTTAACGAAATCTTCTGCAGAGATCGAATCACGTCCGTCTCTGATTGCCAACATACCAGCTTCCGTACAGATACTTTTTATCTCTGCACCGGAAGCTTCTTCTGCTAATTCTGCCAATTTTTTAGGGTTGACATCTTTTTCAATGTTCATATGAGCAAGATGGATCTTGAATATCTGGGTCCTTCCATCAAGATCAGGTAGTCCGATCTCGATTATACGGTCGAATCTTCCTGGTCTGAGAAGTGCGTCATCAAGGATATCGGGCCTGTTGGTTGCTCCAATGATCTTTATGTCGCTGGTAGGCTTGAATCCGTCCAATTCTGCAAGCAATTGCATAAGGGTTCTCTGAACTTCTCTGTCTCCGGATGTTGCGACATCTGCTCTTTTTGCACCTACAGAGTCGAGTTCATCGATGAAGATGATGCTTGGTGCCTTCTCCTTTGCAAGTTCGAACAGTTCACGTACTAGTCTTGCGCCTTCTCCGATGTACTTCTGAACGAGTTCAGATCCGACCAATCTGATGAAAGTTGCATTTGTAGCGTTTGCCACAGCTTTTGCCATCAGGGTTTTTCCTGTTCCCGGAGGTCCCACTAAAAGGACACCCTTCGGAGGTTCGATTCCTACTTTTGCATAGAGTTCAGGTCTGAGAAGCGGGTCTTCCACAGCTTCACGAAGTTCTATCATTTGGGATTTTAATCCGCCGATATCAGCGTATGTGGTTTTTGGTTTTTCAATTATCTCAGCGCCTGTTACCACAGGGTCAAGAGGTGCTGGAAGAACGCTCATTACTGCTAGAGTCTGTTTGTTGAGTGACACTCTAGATCCTGGAATAAGATCTTCTTGAGGGATATATTCTGAAACTGATACAATGAAATCAGGGCCTGTCGAACTTTTGACGACTACACGGTTGTCGGGTAGCACATCACGAAGCGACCCTATTATGAGTGGCGGACTTTTCAGTCTTTCCAATTCTGTCTTTACACGGGTAATGTCCTTCTGCAATCTGAATAACTCGCCCTCAGAGTAACGTTTATCGTTCTCGGCATTCTGAAGGTCTTCCATTAATCTGACATTTCTCTCTTCGAGGGTCACAATTTTGGTCTTCAGTTCTTCAATATCGGTATCTTCCATATGTATCCCGTTATGAGGCCCTATGCTGTTCCTGTTTTTATTACTTTTTCGTATACACCTACGTCAATTTTAACTAGGACTATGCCAATCAGTATAGTAATGATCTGCGAAATGTGTGGAAATGAAGCGCCTGCCACGAGGCCGATGATGGTCGAAGGTACCAGATTGATGCTTTGTCCGAACTGTGCAAAATTCGGAGACGAGTATATCGCATCATCAGGTTCAGGTTCCGGCACCGTCAATAGGACAATCATATCTGACAGGTTGGAGAAGCGTGAGAGAAGGATGCAGACTCGTAATGTCTACGACAGTGCATCTACAATGGAAATCATTGATAATTATGGTACAATTATCCGTGAAGCGCGTGAAGCGAAAGGTATGGAATTGGAAGATTTTGCAAAATCTATTTTAGAAAAGAAAGGAACCATCGGCAAGATCGAAGCTAACGATCTGATTCCCGATGACAAGATGATCGCAAAACTTGAAAAGGCCCTCGGAATAAAATTGAGAGAAGCTGTTCAGTCGGGTGCAATCGTTGGATCTGGAAATAAGTCTAATTCGATGACACTTAGTAACTTTATCAAAAAAGAGTGAACTCATTTATTTGCAACGTAGGCATAGATATCATCATAATACGGTGAAACATCTGCACCATGGTCCCTCAGGACTATCAATGCTGCTACCTCTATGTCTATGTTCATTTTTTTCATTATCTGGTTACATTCTGCTATGAATGCTCCTTTTTTAATTCCTGAAGATACTGCGAATTCCATAAGTTTAGGCAGAGGATCGTCAGAATCAACCGGGATTTTCTTTTTTACAGATTTTGTTTCATTTTTTTGTTCAGGTGTTGTTTTCATAGAAGATCTGACGTAATCCAGAAGTTCTTTTGAAGGTTTGTACGCGACAGGAACATCGATATCTGAAAAGTCTATCTTGGCTTTCAGATAATTATCGATCTTTTCGAATATACCTTCATTCAGGAGAAGGAGTAAAAGAGTGTTGGCTTCTTTTACAGGCATCCATCTGAGATCCAATGAGATATACATCGTGAATTCTTTTTCTGTGAAGACTTCTTTCCCTTTGTTGCAGAAGAATGCGGCGGCGCAGGTCTTCAACTCATCGTACATAAGATAGGGCATACATATGACCGTAAAAATATGTTCCCTTCTCTAGCGCGCGCGTTATTAGAGATTTAACTAACAAATAAAAGTAAGGGC
>JALNYB010000123.1 GCA_023230065.1 Candidatus Methanomethylophilaceae archaeon | reverse complement strand
GGGTCCGCAACATGCGCCGGATCCGATTCAACATCAGAGAATGATTTGGTACCTGCAATGATGTCCTTCGCAAGCTGTTCCGGAGATATACTAAAGAAATAATCGCCGTGATCGGAATAGGAATAGGAATAGGGATAGACTATGGGATTGGCGGTGTATGATACTCCGGAATTATCAGAGTATATCTTGATCTCTTTCATTCCTTCGTCCGCAGCCGAATCATCGGAAGAAATCACAAATAGTGCGCAGGAGCACATAACCAACACAAGAACCAATGAAATAAATCTACTCTTCATCACACATCCCTCCTTTTAACTACGTAATATCCGAGGAAGAGGAACAGCGCCCCGGACAGAATGCATACAATACTCATGATGATCGGATTCCCTCCGACGGAAAAGTCGATGAGTCCGGGAACGAAATTGCTGAAAATGCCGTTGAAAGATATCACCACGTTGGTGTATCCGAGCATGTTCAATGCCACATCGGCACCGAAGCAGGGCAGATATCCGAGGATCTTGGAGATCACATCCATCTTGAAGAACACAGGAACAATCTCTGCAATCAACGGCAGTACGATGAATAGCAGAATAAAGGGAAGCATCGTGGAACCTCTTTTGAGCTTGGTGCTGAGCATGTATGTGGTGGAACAGCAGAAGAACACGAAGCACAGCGACACCATCAGCGATCTGAAGAGATCCCAGGTGTAGGTACGGTCTGTTCCGGTCATTGTGAGAAGCATTGCGATACCGTATGCGGCCGCGACAATGCCTCCGACAAGGGTGAACGCAGCAAGGAACTTTCCCATGTAGAACGAGGATCTAGACATGGGCAGTGGCAGTGAAAGGAATGCTGTGCGCTCATTGAATTCCTGCGAGAGTATGGAACCGCAGGCGATACACGAGAGCAACACGATGAGGATAGGCATGAACGAGAGTATCCCTGCAATTGCGATGTTGGTGACTGCCGAAGTGGGGAGCAACCACTCCAGAATGTATATGCCCTTTCTTGCATAGTAGATGACGGGCATCAAAATAAGCAATACCGAAGATAGCACCATTACCCTCTGCCTGGTGTACCTCTTCATCTGCACGAAGTAACATTGCATAGTCTGGCTCATCTTTGACGGAAGAGCATAGACAACGTCCCTGTGAGCCTGATGATCGGTAAGGTCCCTCGACGATTCGTCATAGGAATCGACGATTGTTTTCTTAACCTTCTTCGCTTTCTTCTCCTTTCTGCTCATTTTATATTCACCCTCGCTTCGTCGGTGAGCTTCATGTAGAGGGATTCGATATCGGCACCGGTCTCATTCATGCAAAGAAGTCTTAACTTGTGAGCATACACAAGATCAACGATGTCTGCCTGCTGATCGTCAGTTCCATTGAAGGAGAACTTCACTGACCCTTCCCCCATCTTTTCGAAATTAGAGACTCCGGTCATTGCGTTGATATCCGAAATGAATTTATTCGTCAGATCTCCGAGCATTCTCAATTCAATGGCAACGGTGTTCTCATTCTGGGCAAGATTATGGATAAGTTTGTTCACATCCCCGCTGATGATCGTCTTTCCGTGGTTGATCATCGTCATCGAGGTACACATCTCCGACACTTCCTTCAGGATATGCGTACTGATAAGAAGGGACATGTCCCTTTTCTTCAATGAATTCATAGTCCTTCTGATCTCGATCATCCCTCTGGGATCGAGACCGGAAGTAGGCTCATCAAGAAGAACGAGATTAGGATTGGGGAACATAGCCACTGCCAGGGAAACTCTCTGCCTCATTCCTTTTGAGAATTCTCCGATATTCTTATCGCGCCAGGACCACATTCTCACTTCCTCGAGAACATCCCTTGCGCGGATTTTGATCTCTTTATTCGAAAGACCGTGAATGCGTCCAACGTACTGCATCATCTCCGTAGGGGTGAAATTAGGATAACTTTCCGGAGTCTCGATGACGCACCCAACATGTGTCATCGCATTCCTGTGCTTTACGGAATCGATACCGTTGATGTATATCTTACCCTTGGTGGGAGATATTAGTCCGGTAATGGATTTCAGAGTGGTGCTTTTTCCGGCACCATTCGGTCCCAAGAGGCCCATGAACTCGCCCTTCTTCACTTTGAGGGAAAGGTTGTCGACGGCAGTGAAGTTGCCGAACCTCTTTGTGAGATTTCTTACATCCAGGGAAAGACCCTGTCCGATATCAGAATCATCATCCATGGGGGTGAAGCCAATTACTTGTATATCTCGAGTTCGGCAAAACATCAGGTTCAGGACATTCATTTTAGAGCCAAGCATGAATAGATCATTACCGATCGGTACGATCGCCTGCGCGAGAGAACATCTTGAGAAATTAGGTTTTGATGAGCTTTTCAACCGTTCTAAGTGCAAAGGACAGCCGCTCGTCTGTGCCGTCATATCATACCGCCTCACGGAGAATTTCTTCGTGGAGGGCTGCGGCCGTCGGTCAAAGTCTTCAGAGGTCAGGAACGAAACGGGCATCCGAGGGATCGTAAGTCATAGGGCGATCAACCGCACCGTGGAACGTACAGGCGATATCATGTCGGAGGTTTTGACGCATTTACGGAAGTCGTTGTTCTCTATGTATGATTGGAGCAAACGGACGTGAATATAGATACCATCCGTCTAAGTGTATTCGAAAGGCACCAGAATGTATGATCTCGGATATTCCAGGGACAGACATCCTGAGTTCGGACAGGTCAACTTCGGATCTGCGGAACTGAGAGAACCGATCAATATACTTATCGATCTGTCCATGGACCGCGGGAATGCTTCCGACTCCGTTCAGTTCATTGGGATCGTCATCAGTGATCATCAGATGCATAGCTCGATTTCTGGATTTCGGATGAACCGCTTCTGCAGCTTAACGACTTCCCTACAGGTGCTGTAGGGTGTATGGCCGAGGACAATGACAACAGATGCTTCAGGGTCATGAAGAAGTATACGAAGTCAAAGAAGATAGGAAAGCGGCAACGCTAGGGGATGTCGACCCCTCGCCGGCATTGCCCCCTGGCCATACATGCCTAGCTGAGGTTTGTATCTTACGTATACAATCTTATCCTTTCTAATTGATATCTTCGATTATTGCATTTTTCTTCTTTGGATATTCTCCATATTGGTATCGGCCGCAGGGATTATGCTGTAGGTTACGGGCGGATCTTGCCGCGAGGTCTTTGCATTGTCAATAATAACCCGGAGCGTTCTAAATAAGAGCTGAACCATCCCTTCACTATGGCAGCAGCGAAGATAAAGTTCGATCCCTCCCTGATCGAGGAGATAGATTGTGAGGCAAAGGTCATAAGATTCAGGAAGGGGGGATGGCTGCGCCGCATCACCGGTTCCAGATTGGGGACCATGCTGCAATGCAACGATTTCGACACGCCCTTCTCCGCCGCCCTCGCCATGGCGGGGATATACA
>JALNYB010000122.1 GCA_023230065.1 Candidatus Methanomethylophilaceae archaeon | reverse complement strand
AGAGTTCCAAAAGTATCGACAACCATAAGATGACGCTGCTTGTCGTATCCAAACTCTTTCTTTCCGTCACAATGAATTAGATTGCGCTTCGCAGCCTCTTTTGCAATGATATTGTCTATCTTGAGAACTGTATCCATGATCTCTTTGTACTCCGCATCAGACAGCCCTGCCATCTTCTTTGCTTCTGCATCGGTGAGATTCATATCTGTGGCTTCAAGCTTTGTTGTGGACTCTAGATAAGGTGTAGGAAGTTTTTCTCCGTATTTTACTACGTGGTCCTCCGGAAATCCTAGATCCTTTGCTGTGATCTTACCTGCTTTCACACGATCCATGAGTGACCCTGCTGCATAATGCCTGCAGATGACCTCCAACGGAATAAGATAATTGACGGTCTTTTCATTGATCTTGCTGTAATCTCTGATGATATTGACCCTCTCTACTCTCATTCTGTCAGATGCTGGCTCATCGATGTAATGGTTTCTAATACCATTCTTGGACAGGATATTGAACCAATACTTTGCGGTTCTGCAAAGGGTTTCTCCCTTGTGCGGTACCGTTGACGGAATTATCTTATCAAAAACTGAAATTTTATCAGTATATGCGAACTCAAGAGTGTTCTCGTCTACAAGATAGACCTCTTTGACTTTTCCGGTCATTATGTGTTCCATGAAAGGGTTCATTGAATAGAGATATTAATATTCAGTGAATGCCACAGATCCTGCATGTAGGATCCTTTTGAAGTTCTACAACTTCGTAGAAATTACTTTCCATGTCTGCGACCAACAATTTACCTATCAGTGTTTCCCCAACGCCAGTTATGAGTTTGATCACTTCCAACGCTTCGGCAGAACCTATTTCCGATACTGCGGCACCTACCGACGGCATCAGTATATTGAAATTGTTCACTGTCTTTAAAATGCACTCCAAACATGGTGTTACATTGGGCACTACCACGGTCACCTGACCTTGATATCCACATACTCCTCCATGCACCAGGATCTTATTGGAATCGACAGAATATTTGTTCAGTATTTTCCTAGCAGGTATACTATCCAGACAATCTACAAGGATGTCACATCTGCTCAGAAATTCCTTTGCATTATCTGCATCCAAGTCCTTAGGATGACATATTACAGAACAATCAGGATTCAATGATCTTATCCATATCGAAGCAATATCCACCTTACTCTCTTTCTGCCCTTCTCGATACACGAACTGTCTATTGAGATTCGTGATATCCGGATGATCTCCGTCTATCAGAACAAGAGTTCCCACTCCTGCAGAAGCCAATGCAGTGATTACGGAAGAACCCAACCCTCCGCAACCGATTATACCTACAGTGGCTTCACTGAGTTTCTTCTGACCTTCATCCCCGAATATCAGTTTTTGACGATCATACCTGGATGTCAAGGAGACCCCTCTATGAATGAGATCAACATCTCACATGCTGTATCTGCAGTTGAATTGCGGATCCTTTCACGATCACCACTGAACACCATTCTTTGAACATGTGTCCTTTTTCCATCTGATACAGCCATGTAGACAAGACCTACGGGCTTCTCCTGACTTCCTCCGTCCGGTCCTGCAATACCTGTCACTGAGATCGAATAATCTGCTTTATAAAGAGCTATGACTCCTTCTGCCATCTCTTTTGCAGTCTGTTCGCTGACCGCTCCATATTTTACAAGTGTTTCATGTGATACTTTGAGAATATCCTCTTTGGATTCATTGGAATATGTGACGGCACTTCCCAAAAAGAACTTGGAAGCGCCTGGAAGATCTGTAAGATGAGAACCAATCATTCCGCCTGTGCAAGATTCCGCTATGGCCACCGTGGATCCGCATTCTGTTAACAAGCGGGATAGATTATCTGCCGAAAGCGACAGCTTACTCCCCCTCCGCTCTTGAGATCTCCAATATCCTGCCGACCCCGTCGATATCATCGATTACCTCCGAAACTGACCTAGGAACAAGAGACCGCCAATCCTCGCCAGCGATCATCCTCCTCCTTATTTCTGTACCTGAATAAACATCTCTGCTGTACAAAGGCGATGCCCTGACTTCATACCCAGCCTCTGTGAAGAGACGTTTTGTAAACGGATTATTGCTGTATACGCGCGAAAAGGGAGGCGACATTGAAACCACATGTGCCACCCAAACAGAATATCTGTTTAGGTCTTCGATCGGCACTATGCAATAATTATCTATATTATCGGCCTTCAAAGCCTCATCCATCATGAGATATCTCTCGCCAGCAGTGAAAGGATTATCTTTCTCATGAGAATACTGAGCGCTTCCGATACCTATCGTAAGATTGTCAGATTCTTCTGCACACTTGCGGATAACTTCCATATGTCCGTTGTGCAACGGTTGAAATCTTCCGATTACCAAGGAGTGATCTCCGAAGTCATGCTTATAGGCCATACTCCCCCTATCAGTTCATGAAATAAAAGTATCTTTGTCTGAATTATAAGAAATAGTGATTTTATATTGTGTTATGTGCATTCTGACTCTATGAACAGTACTGATGAACTCTATGACAAGATCAAGATCTTGGCTAGAAGTCTAGGAATCGTTGACATTGGTATAGCCGATGCAAAACTTTGGAATACTGACCCTTTGGTAAGCAGCAGGATCAAGACCACGGGAAGACCTGAATCGATATTGCCTACTGCAAAAAGTGTCATTGTGATAGGCATACCGATCCAACGGGCAATAATTGAAACTGCACCATCGATCAGTTATGCAAACGCCTACAAGAACATAAACACAATGTTGGATCAAATAACCGAGAGAATATCTCTCGAACTGAATATCCTAGGATACGATTCTATATACATTCCCAGAGACGGGTATCACGGCATTGAAGGGTTAAAAGATTCGCCTTCAGCTTTCTTCTCACACAGACATGCGGCATATCTTGCTGGGTTGGGCACATTTGGAATGAATAACGTCATTCTTACTGAAAAATACGGCCCCAGGATCAGATTCTCATCTGTAATAACAACAGCTGAACTTCCATATGATTCCCCTATGACAAAAGAACTGTGCATAAAATGCAAGAAATGCACTAAAGTATGTCCTGTCTCAGCTGTTTCAGATCAGATGTATCCTTCAAAAATAACAAAAAAAGAACTTTGTATAGATTTTGCGGCAGAACTCGCGAAAAAAGGAATATCTCCGTGTGGAGCATGCATACGTGTCTGCCCCGTAGGACTTGATAGAGATTCACCTATACCCACAGATGAAGCGAAAGAACTCATTCAGAGTTATGTGAAATAAAAAATATTATTTGTCCGGATGACCGGACAAATAAATGAAAATTAATATGTTTACTGAGGGCTAGGATTTGCATCCGTGACTCCGGAATTCGTCACAGTAGGTTCTGAGTCGACTTCCTTTGCCGGTTCCGTCTTGATCTCTTTCTTCGGCTCTTCATGAACATATTTGTGTTCTACCGGAGGAATTATCTTCTTGGCGGTGGAT
>JALNYB010000023.1 GCA_023230065.1 Candidatus Methanomethylophilaceae archaeon | reverse complement strand
AACAGTCGATAATGTTTGAGTCTTCTTTTCGACGCGGTATATGGCGCTGAGGTCATCGAAGTCGAGAGGTTCCTGAGCAGAGTGCAACATTACAATCCCTATTTCGGTGTCGATATTTGACCTTATGGTTCAGGTAATGGTTTAGATAATATAAGGATTCAAAACTTACTTCGATCGATGTATATTCTATTTAAAATGGAATGTTTTGACAATACGAGATTTAAAGAGTTATTTTCTAGTAAATTATTTATCACGATTTCCTGTCAATGATGATACAGTTTGTACCAGTTAGTCCATGTCTGTATATCAGCACTTAAAACTAGATCATTAATTATCGATTCTGTGTGAAGATCGATTCTCTTATGAAACAAAGAGAGCCAAAAAAGATAATATCTGCTGTCAATACACACACATGGATCTTAGTGACGTCACTCGCAAAGTTCCTGAAGGTTTGGAAGCAGATATTCTGGTCTCTCCGAGATCCAATCGTTCTGGGCCGGAGGGATTCGATGAGTGGAGAAAGAGGATCATTGTTCGGGTAAAATCTCCACCGCTGGATGGAAAGGCTAATAAGGAGGTCGAGGAATTGATGAAGGGCCTCACAGGATGCCGGTCTGAGATAATATTGGGGCATCTCAACAGACAGAAGACTGTTCTTATTTTCGGAGATTCAGAAAAGATATTCTCTACGTTGGAGGAGTTCATTTGAATGATTCGGAACGTTTGGAGAAGATCCAAAAGGTTCTGGATAAGCTGTCGATCCTTGCAAGGGACCACACGATCCTGATAGAGGGTCATAAGGATAAACGTGCTTTGGATTCATTGGGTGTCATAGCAAGTGATATTTTCTTTGTTCAGGCGGATGGAGGACCCATGAAGGCTGCAGAATATGTTTTCGGAAATTCAAAGAAAGCCGTGATCCTTACCGATTGGGATAAGAAGGGTGAGCTTATAGCATACGAGCTAAGTGTTCAGTTGAAGGACATGGGGATAGAGGTTGACACATCGATCAGATCTGAATTGATAGATTTATGCATATGTTATATCAAAGACGTGGAATCGTTGGATTCTTTAGTGAAAAGGCTGCATAATAAGGTCAGAGGACCAACAGGAATGATATACTAATTTTGTAATGTAGGATACAGAAAATGACAGGCTTATTCATTGTATTCGAAGGAATCGACGGATCCGGAAAGACCACACTGTGTGAAAAGATCCATGAAGCACTCGTGTCTGAGGGGAAAAAGGTTGTAATTACTCAAGAACCTACCCACGATGAGATCGGTACCTTCATAAGAGACGGTATTGTAAAAGATATTTCACAAAAGGCTGAAGCACTTCTTTTCGTCGCCGATCGCGCTGTTCACACTGATAGGATATCTGCGTGGGTGGACGCTAATCTAATCGTTCTTTGTGATAGATATTTTGCATCTACCATAGCATATCAGTCAGTACCGTTAAACGATTCAGCATTGGATTGGGACTGGTTGTTGGCACTTAATAAACCAGTGACACGTAAACCAGATATAACATTCCTTTTGGATATCGACGTGGACAAGAGTATGAAACGTGTGCATGCAAGAGGAGAGAAAGGTAAATTTGAGAATATCGAATATCAGCGTAACGTTCGTTTGAATTATCTTAAATTAGCAAAACAATTTGATTTTACAATAGTAAATGCAGATAGGGACCTTGATGAGATAGCTAAAGAGGTTCTAAAGGAAATAAAGGAGAAGATCTGAAATGCATCCATCTGAAGAGATATATTGTGAAAAAAGCAAAAGACTCAGAGGAAAGACAATAGTTATAGGAATAACCGGAAGTATCGCAGCTACTGAATGTTTCACTCTCATAAGAGAATTGATTAGGAATGGTGCCAAGATAATTCCGGTTATGACTCTGAATGCGACTAAACTGGTTGCACCGGACTCGATAGAGTTTGCTTGTGGCATGAAACCGATTGTAGAATTGGGGGGTCAGGTAGAACATATAACATATTTGGGATGTGCATCTGCAGCAGACTTGTTCCTTGTCTATCCGGCGACCGCGAATACGATATCCAAGATGGCGACAGGCATCGATGATACATCGGTGACATCGATGGCGGTGGTGGCATTGGGCGGAAATGTGCCTGTGGCAGTCGCTCCTGCAATGCATCAGCAGATGTTTGATAATCCAGCTGTGTCAAGGAATATAGAGACGCTTAGATCCTGGGGAGTTCACGTGATAGGTCCTAATAAGGAAGGCCCAAGAGCAAAGATCGCTTCCAAAGAGGAAGTGGTAGCATGGACCATCAAGTTGCTTTCAAGGAATGATTTCAACGGAAAACGTATGCTCATCATCGGAGGTCGTAGTGAAGAGCCGATCGATTCGATGAGGATGATCACCAATCGCTCCACAGGTCTGATGTCAGTTACTCTAGCACAGCGTGCATTCGAACGCGGTGCAAGCGTGGAACTGTGGATGGGAGGGTGCAGTGTTCCTCTTCCCGATTATATTCCTGTAAAGAGATTTACGAAGGTTTCGGATCTTTTGCAAATGATAGATACCATTGATCAAGATGTTGTTATAGTTCCTGCTGCGTTGGCTGATTTTACACCGGCTGATTCTAAAGAAGGGAAAATACCTAGCGATAAGAAGTTCGATATGATTCTCAATCCTGTTCCTAAGGTGCTTCCTCTTATTCGTAAAAAATGTGAAAATGTCATAGGATTCAAGGCTGAGTCGGGTCTGGAGCTTTCAGAATTGGAAGCCAGAGCAAGATCACGTTTGGAAGAGTATGGTCTGAAAGCAGTGGTTGCTAACGATGTGGATTCTGTAGGAAGAATATCAACATCAGCTACATTTGTTACATCCGATTCATCAAAGAATATTACCGGGTCAAAATCTGATATTTCGGATGCGATCCTTGACTTTTGTGCGGCGAAATTATGATATCAGCATTCTGTCCGGCACATATAACCTGTTTTTTCCAGCCTGTTGACGCAGTGGATGTTCTGGCCAAAGGTTCCAGAGGAGCAGGTATACGTTTGAATCTTGGAACTACTGTGGAATTGGAAGAGCGTTCATCCGGTGAATCGAGGGTAACTTTGGACGATATTGATTCAGATGCTCCGATAACCAAAGCGGTATTGAACAGTTTGGCACCTAAAAGGTCATTCAATGTTACAGTAAAGAATGATCTTCCTACTGGTCAGGGATTCGGCATGAGTGCGTCTGGTGCCATAGCGGCATCATTGTGCGTATGTGAGCTTCTGGGTCTAAGAAGAGAAGAGGCGTTCAAAGCAGCGCATATAGCAGAGGTAACATGCGGTGGGGGTCTTGGAGACGTATCAGGATTGATATGCGAAGCTCATCAGCCGATCAGAATATCTGCAGGTCTTCCGCCTATTGGCGAAGTAATAGATTCTGAAGTTAAGTTCAACAATCTCACGTTGGCTGTATTGGGTCCGAAGTTGAATACTTTCGATATTCTGAGTGATATGAGAAAATATACAAGGATAAGCGAGGTCGGAGCGCTGGCGATGTCTGATTATATAGATAATGCCTCCAAAGAGGCGTTGTTCAGGGTATCCAACAAGTTCTCTTCGGGTATCAAGATGGAAAGTATCCTGATGTCCAAGGCAATAAGGGAGTTGAAGGAAAGAGGAATAAGATCTGGAATGTGTATGCTCGGTAACAGCATGTTTATCGATTCATTCGAGGATGTTGTCAGAGATGTATTGGATGATGTTCAGTTGTTCACAGCTCGTTCTACAGATGTTCCCGCAAGAGTCATTCGAAAAGTGTGAAGAGGGTATCGTCTTCTCCGACATCGAATAATCCGATTCTCGCGCCGCAATCTAGCCACCCATGTGCATAATTTACTGCAGCGAATGCTGTTACAAGGTCCCCGTCCTCTCTGAAATGTTTTGCATCTTTGTAGTATGAAGTTGCCATGTTAAGGAAGTCATCTGCAAGTCTTTTGTTGAATGAACGGTCTGGTGCTGCGATCTTTAATTTTTCTAAAGCTCTGCGAGTAATGTCGAGATATCTATCGATCTTTTCGTCTGTGACCGTATTCTGCATGTTACAGAGGATTAAGATAGAACAATAAAACGGTATCGAAAGTGGATGAAAAAGTTGGTTTTGGTTAAAGGCTGACATCATAGTCATTAATAAATCGGATTCACAGACTGTTGATTGCAATTGTTAATGCTTGTCTGTATAATGCGTATTTAATTATAATAAAACGCAAATTAAGGACATATGATAGTAGTTGGAGGATCATCGTCCAGAGATTTAGCTAAGGATCTGGCAAAGCTTTTGGGGTGTATTTACATTCAGGCAGCCACAATGAGGTTTCCCGATGGGGAATGTTATACTAGGATCGACAGTGATAAGCTGGATGATGACATAGTTATCGTTCAGAACACATATCCTGACACTAATATGATAGAAATGTTCCTCCTTCAGGATGCAGTCAAAAAGATGGGTGCGAAATCGATTTCATTGGTAATTCCATATTTTGGATATGCAAGACAGGACAGGACATTCAAACCTGGAGAGCCGGAGAGTGCCAAGGTCATGGCCAAACATCTGAGCATGGATTGCGATCGTGTAATTACCATTGATATCCACAAAGAGACTGTTCTTGACCATTTCACATGTCCTCACAGGGATTTGAAGGCAGCAGCAGTAATTGCAGACTATTTTAAAGGGAGAGGGATCGACCTGGTTCTTGCTCCTGATATCGGTGCGGCAGGCCGTGCCAAAGATGTCGGGGACAGAATGGGTGTTGCTTACGATCATCTCGAGAAGACTCGTCTTTCAGGTTCCGATGTGCGCATCACTCCTGCAAAGATGGATTGCAAAGGAAAGCGCGTTCTTATCGTTGACGATATGATATCCACCGGAGGAACAATCATCGCAGCCACACAGGCACTCAAAGATGCAGGTGCAATAAGTGTGGCTGTTGCATGCACACACGGTGTGTTCGTCAATAATGCTTTGGAAAGACTAACTGGAAGTTCACTTGACACAGTTCTTTGCTGCAACACGCTGGAGAATGAGATATCTCACATCTCTGTTGCAGAAACCATTGCCGATGCTCTTAAGGAGAAGTGGTGATATTTTTGCAAAAAGAGGATAATTTTAACGATTGGTATATTGAAATCGTCGAGAAAGCAAATCTTTCCGATAAAAGATATCCTGTAAAGGGAATGAATGTCTGGACACCATATGGTTGGAAGATCATGAGAGGTATCGATACCTACATCCGTCAGGAGCTTGACGCTACTGGACACGATGAGGTTTGTTTTCCACTGTTGATCCCAGAGACCGAGTTCAAGAAAGAGAAAGATCACATAAAAGGATTCGATTCTGAAGTTTACTGGGTAACGCATGCAGGTCTGAACGAGTTGGATGTTCGTCTGGTCATCAGGCCCACTTCAGAAACAGCAATGTATCCTATGTTCTCGTTGTGGATAAGATCGCATCAGGATCTTCCTCTGAAGGTCTATCAGATCGTTAACACATTCCGTTATGAGACCAAACAGACAAGGGCATTCATAAGGGTACGTGAGATCCACTTTTTTGAATCACATACATGTCATGCAACAGTGGAGGACGCGCAGTGTCAAATCGATGAGGATGTTGAGATTCTTGCAAAGATCGCAAAGAGACTGTGTCTTCCGTATTCATTGTTGGTACGTACAGAATGGGATAAATTTCCTGGAGCTTACTATACTGTTGGTATCGATACTGTCATGCCCAATGGAAAGACACTTCAGATTGGTTCCATCCATCATTACCGCACGAATTTCTCAGAACCTTACAATATAACGTTCGAGGATGATGACGGTGAACACAAATTTGTTCATCAGACAACATATGGTATGAGTGAGCGTCTTTTGGGTGCGGTAATAGGTGTACATTCAGATGATGCAGGCCTGATAATGCCTCCAGATATAGCTCCGTTCCAGGTTGTTATCATTCCGATCCTGTCAAAGACCAATTCCGATCTTGTAATGGAGGCGTCTAATATGTTGTTCAAGACACTTACGGATGCAGGACTCCGTGTGAAATTGGATGACAGGGATGCAAGACCCGGAAGCAAGTATTATGATTGGGAGATCAAAGGTGTTCCTCTTCGTTTAGAACTCGGAGGCAGAGACATCGAGAACGGTGTAGTGACATTTGCGAGAAGGGATAACAGCGAGAAAGGAACAATCGATATAACCACAGTAAGCGATGGTGTTCGTCTGCTTCTTGATGTAATTTCACAGTCGATGTATGATAAGGCAAAACAAATCCAGCAATCGCATATTCAAGAGATTGATTCTTTGAATAATATTCCCGAAGACAAGGTCCTTAAATTCGGATGGTGTGGATGTGAGGAATGCGGACACAAGTTCGAGGATAATTATGATATGAAGATCCTAGGAACACCATACATTTCAGAGAATTATAAAGGCAAATGCATAATATGCGGAAAGTCCACAGATAAACCGGTCTACGCTGCTCACACAATGTGAATTCAACAGGCGTACTGTCCACAGTACGCCTGAATTTTATTTTGATAGCTATTCAATGAGATTATTAGATTTTTGGATTCATTTGAAATTTCATAAGATTATCTAAGTGTTTGAACTGCCATTTACTTTCGGCATCCATATCATCTTCTGCAAGATATACTGCCTTCAAAGCGTATGTTGCAGTTTGGTTGGCGTTTCCTTTGAGCTGTGCTGTCGCTGCAGCGTGTCCGCACGCGTGTGCAACTGCTCTTGCGGATTCGTCATCTGTTGTTTTTGCAGCTTCATGTGAGGCTAATGAGAATTTACGTGCATCCCCTACAGTTATACTGCCCTTGACAAAGTCACGGCAGGCCTGAATTGCGTATTGAGGTGCTTTATTCTCTGTACCGGACCTCTCGTAATAAAAAATAACATGTTCTGCGCAACCGCAGGCCCATTTAACCAATGTCTTTTGATCACAGGTGCTTATGAGATCTTCTATTGTTTCGGGTTTTTTGCGTTCTACGAAGGTCGGTTTCCACATAATTTCTCTGGTATTATGTTCTATGATTTAACACTGTATCTTGTTGAAAAACAGCCATTTTTGATCAAGGACGTTATATACTCAACGTCTGGGTTTAGAATGTACATATAGAAAAATCAATTTTGCATAAAATAATGTGTGTAAATATAAGGGCCTGTGCTAAAGATCGGATATTGAAGGGTTAGAGGCAAATCGATCATTATATGATAGTGATGTTTCATGTAAATTTTTGATTGTTCTGATAGAGTTTTATCGAAAGGGTTTAACAACAGTATGCTATCTTCAGAATTATGCCTTTCAGAGAGAATGAGTTCGTTTATTTGGTAGATGCCGCAGGTAAAAGGGTCTGGTTGAAAGTGGCTGATACGATGCTGAAGATCGCAGCTCTTGGAACAGTTGACGGTTCACGCATCATGGGACTCGATGACGGCGATCATATCTGTATTGTCGGAAGGGATTATACTGTGTTCCGCCCAGGTACCATAGAACTCATGGATTCTCTGGAAAGAGGTGCACAGATAATCACTTCTAAGGATGCCGCCACGATCCTTATGAATTGTGACGTGAAATCAGGCGATACTATAATAGAGGTCGGAGCGGGGTCCGGAGGATTGACGACTGCATTATTGGGAGTGGTTGCACCAACCGGAAGTGTTCACACCTTGGAATTCAAGGAAGAGAATGCTTTGAGGGCTCTTAGGAACGTCAAGCGCACGGGGTTGGATAAGTATTGGACTTTCATTATTGGAGATGCTAAGAATGCATCTGTTGATATTATGGCAGATGCGTTGATCATGGATATGCCAGATCCTTGGCTTGCATTGGATAACCTTATCCCTCATCTTAGGAATGGTGGAAGAGTATGTGCATATGTTCCGAATATGAATCAGGCAGAATCCATTGTTATTGCGTTGCGCGATAGGAATTTTGCAGAAGTATATGCACTTGAGAATCTTCAACGCGGATTAGAAGTTCATCCAGGTGGCGTTCGTCCTGCGTTCGAGATGCTCGGTCACACTGGATATTTAATCTTTGGAAGAAAAAGGACAGAGTCAAAAGATTCAGTTTGATATGATCGTGCATCAGTTTAGAGGCTGCAGATTATAAAGGCTAATGATAGCATTGTTGTTAATAATGCCATATGGGGGTACGTCAGATAAGTTGTGATTTTAATATGCATTTTGATCGATGTCGGTAATTCGTTAGTTGCTTACAAGGTGCATTATATGTGGAAAATTCAAGCTTGTCTATCAGAATCATTTAATTATGCGCGCGTAATACATTCAATAATGGCAGTAATCGACATCAGAATTGAGCTCAAGAAAGGCGTCGCTGATCCCGAAGGGACGAATACGAAAAAGACACTCGAATCACTCGGTTTCAATGGTATCGAGAATGTTAAGACAGTCAAGTTCTTCGAAGTCACACTTGACATGCCTGCCGATGAAGCAAAGAAACACGGGGAAGAGATGTGTAAAAAACTTCTGGCCAACCCTGTAATTCAAACATATTCTGTTACAGTGAGATGAGCCGATGTCCAAAGACGGGCTTATGACCAGAAGGAATGTTCCATTCGAATTATTCGATGTTGACATTCTAAACGCGACCGATGCGGATTTGAATAAGATCTCAAAGGATATGAGTTTGAGTCTATCACTCGATGAGATGAAGACCATTAAAGACTATTTTGAGAAGGAAGGAAGAAATCCGACCGACGTAGAGTTGCAGTCACTAGGTCAGGCCTGGAGTGAACATTGTTGTTACAAGAGTTCCAAACCCATCCTGAAAGAATTCGTATTCGGTATAGAACGCGACGACGTCCTTTCTAGAGGAGATGCAGGTGTGATGATTTTCGATGACGATTATGCTTATGCATTGAGGGTCGAGAGTCACAATCACCCTTCAGCCATTGAACCGTACGGCGGTGCTGCAACAGGCATCGGCGGAATTCTTAGAGATGTTATCTGCATGGGCGCACAACCTATAGGACTTGCCGACCCATTATGTTTCGGTCCAATCGATACGAAAGCCGAATTGCCACCCGGTATCAAACATCCTCGCTATCTTATGAGTGGTGTAGTTTCTGGCATCAGAGATTATGGAAACCGTGTAGGTATACCTACCATTACAGGAGGATTCTTCTTCGATGAGAAGTACACTGGCAACTGCCTAATAAATGTCGGATGTCTCGGGATCATAAAAAGGAAGGATCTCGGACTTAATTATGTCGGAGGTCCAGGTGAGATAATGATCCTTGTCGGAGGACGTACTGGAAGAGACGGAATCCATGGAGTCAATTTTGCATCAAAGGATCTGACATCTACATCACAAGATGATTCAAGGGGAGCTGTTCAGCTTGGAGATCCTATCACAAAGGAACCGGTCATGCATGCATGTTTTGAAGTAAACGAAAAGCATCTTATCACCGGAATGAAGGACCTCGGGGGAGGAGGTCTCAGCTGTGTAGTTGGAGAGATGGCACTGGAGGCGGGATGCGGTGCGGATGTCGATCTCGAGAAGGTTCTGTTAAAAGAATCAGGTCTCGCTCCATGGGAGATATGGGTCTCTGAATCGCAGGAACGTATGATGTGTTCTTGTAAACCTGAGAATGTTGACAAGGTCCTTGAGATTTTTAAGATGTGGGATGTCCTCGCGACACCCATTGCGAAGACCACATCGGTTCCACGTACACGTCTATATTGGAATGGATCTCTCATCTTTGATATGGATCTTGAGTTCCTTACCGGTGGACCGGTCTATCACAGACCATATACATTGCCAAAGGTATCTTCAAAGGCAAATGAGAAATTTCCCAAGCTTCCTGGTAATGATGAGATAATAATGTCACTTATATCAGATCTTAACGTTGCATCAAAGGAGTGGGCGATAAGGCAGTATGACCACGAGGTACGTGCTTCTACAGTTATCCATCCCATGGTCGGTAAGATGAATATGACCGGACCGGGCGACGCATCCGTTCTTATGCCGGTTCCCGGCAGATGGAAGGGACTTGCCGTAGCAACAGGATGCAATCCGTGGTTCACTGCGCTAGACCCATATAACGGAGGCATGTCGAGCATAGATGAGGCGTGCCGTAACATTGTAGCAGTAGGCGCAATGCCGAATGCATTCACCGATTGTCTAAATTTCGGTAATCCCGAGAAGCCCGATAGATTGGGAGAGTTCAGGGAAGCCGTGAGAGGTATCGGAGAGATCGCAAAGGAACTCAACATACCTATACCGTCCGGAAATGTCAGTTTATACAACGAGGCCCCTGGAGGAATTCACATTCTTCCGACACCCATGATTGTTGGATGCGGACTTATTGATGATGTTAGAAATGCCATCACGGCCGATATGAAGAAAACTGGAAGCTGTCTTTATCAGGTCGGAAAGACCAAGGATGAGATGGGCGGTTCGTTATTGTTCCGCAAATTCCATGGAGAAGAAGGACAGGTGCCAGGCGTCGACATCCCCCACCTCAAGATATTGATGGAGAAACTCTTGAAGGCTATGGGCGAAGGACTGGTGTTGAGTTGTCACGACTGTTCTGATGGAGGGCTTGCCGTAGCTGTTTCAGAGATGTGCATCTCTGGAGATGTAGGAGCTCAAATAGATCTCAAGGCACTCGGAGATCTCAGCGAAAAAGTTAAATTGTATTCCGAGAGCAATTCACGTTGGATTGTAGAGATAGATGGAAAAGATACGGAAGAATTCGAGAATATCATGGGTGACGATGTAACCTGCATCGGCATATCAAAAGGAGATTCCCTTGTGATCAAAAGCGCAAAGGTGGACATACCCGTCAGTGTTCTGAGAAAAGCTTGGAACGATCCCATTTGGAACATCATGGGAGGTGCTTCGCAATGAAAGCTAAGGATGTAAAGGTCTGTGTACTCAGGATAGAAGGAACGAATTGTGAGGACGAGATGGCTGAGGCATTTAGTATGGTCGGCGTATCGGCTGAGAAGGTCCATCTCAAACAGTTGATAGGACAATCACCTGCATCGCTTGCAAGAGATCTGGAGGATTTTGATGTACTTGCATTGCCAGGAGGATTTTCTGCAGGAGATTATGTTCGTGCAGGGGCCATCTTCGCAGCGAGGATCAAAAGTGCCCTCGGACCACAGGTAAAGAAATTTGTAGAAGCTGAGAAGCCGGTTCTTGGAGTTTGCAATGGATTCCAGATATTAGTGGAGTTGGGATTATTGCCCGCAATGGAAGAGACTATGACGCCTGTTCCTACCGCAGCATTGTATACAAATGATTCTGCAAGGTTTGAGTGTCGCCCCACGGTTCTCAGGAATGATAACAGAGGAAAGTGTATATTTACGTCTGATGTTCAAAAAGGAAAGCTTTTGATGATTCCATCTGCTCACGGAGAAGGGAAATTGATGAGCATGGATCCTGATTTCATTGATAAACTTCAGGATAATGATCAGATAGTGTTTAGATACGTATGCGGGAATGGAGAGCCTGCAGAATATCCATGGAACCCCAATGGATCACCGTCAGACATCGCAGGAATATGTAATCCTGCCGGAAACGTCATGGGCATGATGCCCCATCCTGAGCGTGTTATGACAAGATTCACTCATCCAGATTGGACGAGAGGATATTCTTCTCAGGATGGAGATGGAAAAGCCATCTTTACTTCTGTAGTGAGATATCTTACGAAGTGATCAGATGCCTACTCTGACATCGACATGATCTCCATTGCCGAGGCTGAGTGTCCTTCTGAGATGATAATGGCACACTATCTCAATAACATCCGAATAGTGTGATCTATCAGGCACTACGATGGCGCAATCGATGTTTCTGATCTTTGCTTTGTAAGCAATTACGTTTCCGAAGCTTCTCCCTTCTGTAGTGAAACCTTCGATGATCTGTCCGGAAGTGCTTCTGATGACATCTAATTTTCCAACATCATCCTTATCGACTGTTATGTTGAGTGTACCTTCAAAGGGCCTGAATCCTAATTTTTTTTCGAATTGGTTCATATAACCCTGTTGGCAAATGTAATATCCGCCCTCTCCCATTCCTTCGGTTACAATTCCATGGATGGTTATATGGTCTGTAAGTTCGAATATTCTGCGGTATTCATTATATTCGAGTTTTAATTCATCTATACCTTTCGGTGTTAGTTTTATTCTCTGTCTTCTTGCACCAAGGTCACGAACAATTAGTTTTTCATCAAGAAGTTCTAAAATTCTTTTCGATGCAGATTGTTGGCTCATTTTTAGTGCATCACCTAATTCTCTAGAAGAAACGGCAACGTAGTCATCCATTCCTCCAAGTAATGCAATCTTTCTCAATGCAAAGGTATATTTCTCGTCCACGAAGGTGTCAGAGTGATTAAGAGAATTTAAAACTACCGTAAAAATGGTAGCATAGATATTATTAGTTAGTATAAAAGTTGGCCCCAAAGGGCCAAAAGAATATGTTTTTGTTTAAATCCTGCTCAACCATTTTTTTGAGGAAGGGAATGAGACGACGGCAATAATAAGTAATGTTATTGCTGCAAGGATGATGCCTGCGTACACGTCAAAGTACTTGCAGACCGTGAACATGGCAATAAGACCGATTGTGAGCAATGCCATGAATGTGATCATTCTCCAGCCCCACTGACCAGTCTTTGTGAATGCTCCTGCTATTCCGAAGAATAAACATGCGATAAGCATATACAGTGCCATATTGAGGAGTGTATCTGGTTCGGATGTGTAGAACACAGCCAAACAAATAATACTCGCGACCCCTCCAATAAGGCCAAGTCCGCATCCAACGGATATTTTTTTGGGTATTTCTGTCATTTTTGCACCTGCTTTGTAATTATCTTTTTCTAATTAATCCTTCTCTGTTGTAGCGATCATTCTGATGCTCTCAATACAGATCCAAAGAAGTGCAAGGATGACTGCCCATCCTTCTGCCGTAGCATTGTTGTATCCGATACCGAGTCCGATGATCATACAAATTATTATGATGGGCACTCCGGCATAAAGTTCGTGGTGTTCATACCAGTTTCCTGCTGCGAATGAGATTGCTGCGCAGAGTATGAATATGGCCATAGTTATAGCAACAAATTTGTGAAGATCTCCATTACCGATATCCATTGTTATAATTCCGACCAAAGCTAGGAACAGTCCCGCCATAATCATGAAGATCCCACCTGAGGCATGTCCTGCATTTTTGGCGTATAATGTATTTCCGATACCGAAAATTATGGCGAACGCACCGGTGAGGACGCATCCGTATTTGAAGTATAAGCTGGCGTCTGTATTCGATATTCCTAATTTAGAGATGATATCTTTGCCAAATACCCATGTGGGATCCAATGCTGCAGCACAGATCCACGTAATAGCGAACACCGCAACTGCGAAGATGCCGAACCAGGCAAATGCAACATTGTGTGTTTTTGTGTCATTCATGACCCTGAACCTTCTTCCAATTAAATTAGGTTTGTGTATAGAATGAACTTTGATGCTTGTTTTAACTTGAGAATTTTTTGATTCTTCTTATCAGGATTTGAATATCATGATATTTTCGAAATAGTGATAACGTTTTGATTTAGGTTGTTATTTTTATCTAAATGTCTTTTGACACAGTATTGAAATTTATTTATCGTATTATTTGGCTTGTAGTTTTAAGCAAAGTGTAAATTACCACAATGAGTCGGGGGATGAGGGATCAAATGAGAAACATTTATTTTGTCGGAACTGCCGGCAGCGGAAAAAGTACTTTGGTCGGGGCATACAAACAATGGCTTGATGACAATGGTATTGATGCTATCGTCATCAATCTGGATCCAGGGGCGGACAGACTTCCATATACGCCTGATATAGATATCAGGGAATGGGTATCGTTAGACGAAGTTATGAATGAATATACATTAGGGCCTAATGGTGCGCAGATTGTTGCGGCAGATCTTATGGCTATGAACATCAACAAACTCGTTGATGTTCTTCAGACATTCAAGACAAAATATGTTTTGATCGATACGCCAGGTCAGCTGGAATTGTTCGCATTCAGAGAGTCCTCAGAGATAATCATAAAGGCATTGGACAAAGAGAAATCTATGCTTGTTTATCTTTCAGATCCCATACTATGCAAGTCACCTAACGGATTCGTTTCATCGATGGTTCTTTCTGCGATTGTTCAGTTCAGGCTTCAAATTCCTATTTTAAATGTGCTGTCAAAATGTGATATGTTCAAAGAGGAGGAGACAGAAAGGATCATGTCATGGTATGAGAACTCCGACGTTCTTTATGGAGATCTTCTCGACATGGATTCCAGCTCAGAAACAGTTGTAGGAATGGAGCTTTTCAAGTCGTTGGAGAACATGGGCATATTTGGCGAGATACGTTCCGTGTCGGCTCAGGAAGATATTGGTCTGCCGGAAATCTATGCAGCATCGCAACTTCTGTTCTTCGGTGGAGAGGACTCCGAAGAGTAATAAATCTAAAAATTACAAATCTCTGAGTGGAATCATTTTTCCACTCAGAGTTTCAATTTAAAGCAGTTTCTGTGTTTACGTTTTTTCTCTTTGTGTTGAGCTCGATGACGTCTTTACTAGGGTCTCGGATTCCTTTCTGTCTTTGTCCATCATTTCATCGAGGTCCGCTATCTGTTTCTTAATCTCTTCCGGCGTAGGAATGGTTCCTAAGATATCATCTGCCTTTCCTACAGCTTCTTCGATATCTTTTCTATTGGAGACTTCTCTTTCCGGAACAGATGTTCCTGAGCCCATGTATTGGGACATTCCATCTATGAGTTTTGTGAGTTCAAGAGGGAAGAAGATCTTTGATGATTGTCCTTCTCCTACTGATTTCAGGGTTTCCATCGACAAGACCGCCATGGCTTTGGAATCCAGAGCTGATGAACCTACTGAAATGATACGGAGTTTCTGTGCTGCTCCTTGGCTTTCAAGGATTGTAGCAAGTCTTTTACCTTCTGCCTGAAGGATCATCGACTGTCTCTGTCCTTCTGCCTGAAGGATCATCGATTTTTTCTTTCCTTCTGATTCAAGGATAGATGCAGTCTTCATACCGTCTGCCTGAAGGATGGCTGCACGTCTCCTTCTTTCTGCAGATGTCTGTTCTTCCATGGAATCTTTGACCTTTTTTGCAGGGTCCACTTCTCTTATTTCGACAGCTTCAATTCTTACACCCCATTTATCGGTGGAACTGTCAAGGGTGTCTCTGAGTTGAACATTGATTTTTTCTCTGCTTGAGAGGATTTCATCGAGATCCATTTCTCCGATAGTTGATCTCAATGTCGTTTGTGCAAGGTTTATTGTCGCTGCATGATAGTTTGTGACCTCGAAAAATGCATTTTTTGGATCTATTACTTTAATGTAAATGATGGCATCCACATTTACAGGCGAATTATCCTTTGTGATGACCTCTTGGCTCGGAACATCATGAACTTCTGTACGAAG
>JALNYB010000121.1 GCA_023230065.1 Candidatus Methanomethylophilaceae archaeon | reverse complement strand
TTCCCTCCTTATTGTCACAGAGGATGCTGAACGGATTTTAGGCGCATGGACTGCACAAGATGTCGGATGCGATGATAAAAAGATCATCGGCCTCATTGATGCGATAAAACGCAGCATATTTTTTTCTGAAAACTACAACACAATACTGGATATTGTTGAACGGGCGCGCGTTTCATTTTCCGAAGTAAAGAAAGCACACACTCTCATTTCTGAAATCTCTTTACCGTTCGACCTTTGGGATTTAAAGGGCCTTGAACTACTTGATGATCAATTGGAACATATTGATTTGAACCATATGCCTCCATTCGATATCGAATCATATCGGAAAAAAATCGAATCGGTCAACAGCATACTCAAGGACCTGCTATCTCGGGTCAACAGGTCTCGAGATGTTCCATTTTTTGAAGAGAGGATCTCGTTCAACAAAACACTTGAATTGTTGAAAATGTCTGTAGAACTTCGTTCTTACTTGGATGAATATAATGCATCCCATCTGGAGGAATTAGCCTATGCCTATGACATCCTACTGGAAATCATTGAAAGAATTAATAAAGATATAAATTCGGTCGAGGGACGGTGGAATCTTAGTATTTTAAACAATGCCAACATTGCACTCGTAAATGGCTGGTCGATTGCAAATGGAGCATCCTTCTTCAAGAAGAAAAAACTAAGGTCCGAATACCTCTCATCGATCGCACCTTTCCTTATGGATAAATCAGTAAAATTCGAAGAACTAGATTGTGATATAAGATTGATAGAAAAAATCATCATGGATTTAGAGGCTGTAAGGTCATCTGTCGATAGATATTGTAATGCTGACAAAATCAATCAGGAAATTACATATTTTAATGCGCTTTTGAAAAAAATTGATAGCGAAATGGAGTTCTTCAACCGCTACATCAAAGACGGAGTCCTTCCGCCCTGGGCGATTTCCGCGAAATCCAAACAGTCTGCGATAAAACACTATATCGAAGTCACTGCCAAACATCAGGAGATATTAAACGAATTACTGAAAGGATACGACATGAGTATCACAAACAAACATGTGGATCTTCTGTCGTTGACGGATTCATTCTCTCGCCTCGGAACAATATGCCAAATCAACCAAGATATCCGTCCGGTGAAGGCAGAACTGAATAAATTTTTGTCATTGGACGACCTTACGAAGGAAATATTGAATATTACGGATGAAACCTCATCTTTGATAAAAACTGTCAAGTATGTATTGAAAAATCATAAGTCCGTCGAATTACTATATAAAAATGTCAAAATCAAGGATATAAGCGACATTCTTAAAAGAATCGTCTGTGAGCACGAAAAATTATCATTGACGCTGAAGATCGAAAGAAACCCCCCTATGCTCCTGGAGGGATATCTTTCGCACATACGTGACCTCGATAGAAATCTGCCAAGATTAAGAGAATGGATCATCTGCAATGAAGAACTGAATTATGCAAAGGATCATGGATATGCCGCCATCATCGATCATATAAAAAAAGGCATACCTCTGGATGAAATACAAAATTCTTTCAAAAAGGCGACCTACCGTTTGGCCATCACTAGAGTTCTCGACAAACAAAAAATATTGTCCAAATTCAAAATGGAATCATTCGAAGGATTGATTGCTAAGTTCAAAAACGAAGATGAAAGCCTGATGGAGTATAACAGAGACAGGCTTTTAGAAATTTTAAGTCGAGGAATCCCCTCTGACCAAGAATCTCGTGAGATTAGAAGCGAAATATCTTACTTATCATCACGCGCTGCAAAGACCAGAGTAAGAAATTCCTTACGTAGCATCTTCCAGAATATACCTACGATACTTCCTCGACTAGCCCCTTGCATGTTGATGAGCCCGATTTCCGTCGCCCAATATCTGGATCCGAATATGGATCCGTTCGATTACATCATCTTCGATGAGGCATCTCAGATCCCCACTCATATGGCAGTGGGAGCCTTGGCCAGAGGAAAGGAAGCAATAATCGTCGGAGATGCAAAACAATTACCTCCCACAGAATTTTTCACAGTAAACAACAACGAAGAAGAATACGAAGACGAGGATTTGGACGAAATGGAAAGCATATTAGACGAGTGCCAGAAATTACGCATACCTGGTACACGGCTGCTTTGGCATTACCGTAGCAGACATGAAAGTCTGATAGCCTTCAGCAATAAAGAGTTCTATGGCAACGAACTTCAGACATTCCCTTCTCCGAATGACATGGTGAATAAGGTAATATTCAAAAAAGTGACCGGAACATACGGGTTGGGAACGACTAGATCCAACAAGGGCGAAGCAAAAAAAGTCGTCGAAGAGATAATTAATCGCCTCAAGGACCCAGTCCTATCAAAGCAAAGTATGGGAGTCGTCACGTTCGGAGCGCCGCAGAGGGACGAAATAACCTCACAATTGGAAGAATATTTCACAAAGGATCAATCATTGTATGAGCGAGCCTACAATCGCGCAGAACCACTGTTCATTAAGAACCTAGAAACTGTCCAGGGAGACGAACGCGATGTAATAATTTTTTCAATCGGTTACGGCCGTAATGAAGAAGGAAAGATGCTAGGACGGTTCGGTCCTCTAAGCGCCGATGGTGGATGGAGAAGACTGAATGTCGCGATAACCAGGTCAAAAAACGAGATGGTCATTTTCTCCACCATAACTTCTGATGACATCGAAATTAGAAAAGAAACAAAAATGGGTGTATTATCGCTTAAAAAATTCTTAGACTATGCAGAGCGCGGCATGGCGTCATCGGAAAGAAATGTTTCCGAATCACGGCAGCTCTTTAACAACATCCTTGCTTCTGAACTCAGAAAGGCGGGATACGATGCTGTTACCGACTTAGGCAGATCCGGATACAGAGTCGATGTTGCGGTGATCAATCCTGAGAACGAGAGCGAATACATATTAGGCATTATGACGGACGGGGAATCATATCATTCGTCGAAAAACACAAGGGACAGAGAGTTCGCACAGCAGGATGTGTTGGAAAGACTTGGTTGGAATGTTGTCCGTGTGTGGTCTATCGAATGGTACTATGATAAAGAGCATACGATTAATCGCCTCATAAACAAAATTGACGAATTAAGACAAAATTATCTCGATAATCTCGATGAAATATTACCTCCTGAAGAGAAAATAACGGAGGATATCGAAATAGAACATGAGGGAGTAGAAATCGAGAACATCATAGAGGCGGACAATCGGGAAGGCGAACCGCTGACCGAAGAAACTTTCGAAGATGCACCTTCGATGCGCCCTGTAGAATCTAAAATCACCGACGAACCCGACGAAATCAACAAACAATTCTTCGGTATCCCATATGTGGTCGCTAGGCCCTATACTCAGACTATTCATGAAAATAAATTCAATAATGTTAATTTCAGCAAAGAATTTATTGAGACAATCGAGGAGATAATCGAAACGGAATCTCCAATTTGCGTCTCAAGTCTAAAACAGGGCGTTTTCATCGCATATGGTCTCGATAGTAATAGAAGAAACAACAAAA
>JALNYB010000120.1 GCA_023230065.1 Candidatus Methanomethylophilaceae archaeon | reverse complement strand
AAACAGTCTTATAAACATGAAGATGTGGGGTTTAGCCCGCATTTGTTGATGTTTACTGGAGTGCTTTATCGACTTGATCGAAGATCTTATCGATATTTCCGATACCTTCGATTGTCACGAGTTTTCCTTTCTTTCTATAATAATCAATGAGTGGAAGGGTGTTCTCGCGGTAGACTTTCAATCTGTTTCTGACGGTCTCTTCTTTATCGTCATCCCTATGGTATAGCACGGATCCGCATTTGTCGCAGAATCCTTCTTTTTTTGGAGGATTATACGTTAAGTGATAAACGCTGTTACACTGTGGGCAGGTGCGTCTTTTCGTGAGTCTGGTGATAAGTTCTTCATCATCAACATCCAAATTGAGTGCCAGATCGATGTCGATTTGTTTTGCGAGAGCATCTGCCTGTTCTACGGTTCTTGGGAATCCGTCGAATATTACTCCGGTTCCTTCACCGAGTGATGCGATCTTTTCTTTCATGAGGTTGATGATCAGATCATTGGGTACCAATGCGCCGCTGTCCATGAATCCCTTTGCTTTCAGTCCTAGATCGGTTTCTTTTCTGACTGCTTCGCGGAGCATATCTCCGGTAGAGAGTCTGACGTACCCGAATTTCTCACTGAGTTTTTCTCCCTGGGTTCCTTTTCCTGATCCCGGAGGACCGAGGAGGATGATCTTTGACTTCATAGGCCCGTCAATTCGTTTGTATTTAAAAGGGTATTTACCATATTGCGAGTGTTCTCGCGCGCCCATGTGAATGTTTTATAATCCAATAGCGGAATGAGGGTACTCGGTGTTCAAATGGATCAAAGAATTATAGACAGCATCGAGAAGATCGTTGGAAAGAACGGTTATTCCACAAAATCTGCGGATCTTTACACATACGGTTTCGACGCGTCCATATTCCATAACACTCCCGATATGGTAGTCCAGCCAAGGACCACCGAGGAAGTGTCAGAGATTATGAAAATCGCTTACAAGGAGCGTATTCCTGTGGTTCCGAGAGGAGCCGGTACAGGACTCTGCGGATCAGCCGTCCCGATAAAAGGCGGTATAGTTCTAGCTATGCAGAGGATGGATAAGATCAAGAACATCAGTATTGCGGATCTTTGGGTAGATGTTGAAGCAGGATGCGTTTACAATGATCTCAACGCAGAGTTGGAAAAACACGGATTTTTCTTCCCTCCGTCACCTGGTTCGGCCGAGGCGTGTCAGGTAGGAGGAATGGTCGCCACCAACGCCTCCGGAATGAGAGCCGTTAAATACGGAGCAACAAGAGATTTCATTCTTGGGCTTACATTTGTAAAGGCAGACGGGGAGATCGTTCGTTGTGGGACAAGGACAATAAAGGACGCATCCGGATATCAGTTGGCACGTTTGATGTGTGGCTCCGAAGGAACACTAGGAGTTATAACCGAGATAACGTTCAAACTCACGACAAAACCTAAGAAATCAGCTTCGTGTCTGTGTGCATTCGACAGTGTTATGGATGCAGGTAAGTGCATAGCGGCAATCATCGCAAAGCCGCTGATTCCAGCATCATGCGAACTCATGGATAAGGTAAGTATCGAGGCAGTTAACAAAGTACGCGGAAATCCGTTGCCAAATTGCAATGCATTATGCATCGTTGAGGTCGACGGAGAGACCGATGAGATCATAACCAGAGACCTCAAGATCGTAGAAGAGGTCGCAAATGGTACAGGAGCAATTTCTGTCACCCCTTCTTATGATAAGAAAGAGATAGCAAAATGGACCGACGCAAGAAAGTCTGTAATGGTATCCCTTGCAGCATTGAAGCCTGAATGTTCATCTGTATCGCTTGCAGATGATATGGGGGTACCGGTATCGCAGGTTCCCAAGGCAGTGAAGGCATTCCAGGAGATCGCAGAAAAGTACAATGTTACTATAGCAACGTATGGTCATGCTTCAGACGGAAATCTTCATACAAAGATGGTCATCGATCCCACTAACAAGGATGAGTGGGAGAGAGGTGTCGAAGCTGTCAATGAGATCTTCGATGTATGTATCGCACTCGGTGGAACGGTTACGGGAGAGCACGGCGTAGGAATCTCCAAAGCACCAAACTTCATGAAAGAGAGAGCTTCAGAGATGTCCTCGATCATCGCTATCAAGAAGGCAATGGATCCAGAGAACATACTCAATCCAGGAAAACTGAATCAATGGGAAGGTTCGATCCTCACTAATTTGAGATATCCTTGCAAAGGATTGTAAACTTTGTTTTTAATTTATAGGGGCTAGCGCCCCTATTCATATAATGTCTAGTTATTTTTAAACGGAAATAGTCAAACACACATCGTTTCCGCTTGGAATCTGTATTGATTTTCGTATAGACATGGAATTTGTTTAAGATTATATGGTCGTATGATCACCATTCGATACACAGTATGAATTATGATTTATTGTAGAAAATTAATAAGTAGGCAGGAAATTTCCTGCCTTGTTTATGTTTATAACATTGTGTATGTTGCTGCTAGTTCTGCGACTCCGATGATTATAGCAAGAATGTAAATCGGAAGGCTCCATGTGACTATTTTGGATCCATCAAGCGGAGGTATAGGGATCATGTTGAACAGACCTAGGAATGCATTAAGCCATGCGAGTTGAAGTATTACGCTATTGGCTAGTCCTGATGTAAAGAATGTCAGGATGATCGCGATCGCACAAATAATAAAGTTCACTCCAGGACCTGCAAGACTGATCTTTGCATTTTGTTCTTGATTGATGTTTCCTCTGATATATACTGCACCAGGGGCTGCAAATAAGAATCCCATGAATGAAAACACCAAAGAAATAAGCAATCCCATCGGATATGCTCTGAATTCTGACCATGCACCGTATTGTTGTGCAACGAATTTATGTCCTAATTCATGAAGGAGGAAACTGAATGTTACCAGTATTAAGGATATTCCGAAGACTTTGATCACGTTCATAAATTTATTAGCATCGAGGTACGAGCCTCTGTACAGTATAATTGTAAACGCGATCGTTAGAATCAATACTGCGGCGAAAATATGAGCGATCTCGGTCTTGCTAAAGCTGATCTTGGTTATGGGTTGTTTGACACCCGGATCAACTCTTCTCAGATTCTCAATAGAATCACGCATGCGCGGACAATTATGTTATTGTTTATAAACATGCATCAACTAAGCCCATCGAGGTAGAAGATGGTTCAGAATAACGTTGCACACGGAAAGGAAAAATGTCAGTGGTGCGACAGATGCGGAACCCTTATCCTGGGAAAGAAGTGTTCGATCTGCGGTTCAACAGGAAGATCATTCGAGATAAACAGTCCCGGAGATATCAGACCGTGCATGGGCGATAGCCAGGTCATACTTCTGAATCTTTTCAGAGAGACATTCGGAACGTCAGATCCATTGGATGGTCGTATGATATTCTTCAACAAGATCCCAGGTGAGGATCGTACCGATGAGATAATCGCCCATGGAGAGGTCATAGGTGTTATCAGATTCGATATCAAAGAGAATAGTCTGAAGATAGAATTGAGGCAGCCCGGAGCAGATATCCTAAGAGATATCGCGACGA
>JALNYB010000022.1 GCA_023230065.1 Candidatus Methanomethylophilaceae archaeon | reverse complement strand
GTACAAAATCAGAATCAACAGCCACAGCAACAGAAGGTCATGTGTCCTACATGCGGTGCATTGAATGACTATCCGTACAAATTCTGTAGCAGCTGCGGTCAACCGTCACCGATGATGAACCGCACCGGACAACCTGTGATGATGACTGGTAACAATACAGCACCTGTCACAGGAACAACTCCTGCAGCAACTAGTACAGGAAAGAAATTCAAGCTCTGTCCGTATTGCGGAATGGACATAAGTTCTCTTCCGAAGACACCTAAATTCTGCCCATATTGTGCAGAACAGCTTAATTAACTTTTTTTCAGGACCGGTTTCAACCCGGTCCTTTTCTACATCTCGGGTACTCTGAGAGATTTAACCAGAATCGCTATTGCATTACATCTTTGATCTTAAATCGACAGATCCAGCATAATATAGACAGCACAAGATTCGAATTTGGTAAGATATTCCTAAAGTCGGTTTATCGCGTGAAACAAATTATATCCAGATTGTACCAAAACCTAACAAAAATGAATCTATATGTCTCTCTTTCATTTTCTTCATACTTGACATGAACCGTCATAAAATAATCAATATGATTCGACCAAAATATCGCTGATATCGATCATTTATTAAAGTTTATCAAACATAATAATAACGTTTTATTTATAAATCCATAATTGCGTACATATCAAATGGTTATTAAAATGATAAAAAATTGGCAACTATTGCTATTATGTGTTATCGGCTGTATAGCTGTAGGTGCAACATCCGGTATAATCTCCGGAGACAGTATGAAGATGTATTCTGATCTCAAATTACCCGATATATATCCCCCTGGATACTTATTCCCAATAGTTTGGACAATACTGTATGCACTTATGGGTGTCTCTCTGTATTTAATAATCAAAGATGGAATTTACAAGAATGAAATACCATTGGCCATATTTGGAATTCAATTAGTACTGAATTTCTGTTGGTTACCTATATTCTTTGTTATGTCAAATTATCTCGCTGCATTCATATTATTAGTGGTTATATGGATATTCGTATTGATGATGATATATACATTCTGGAAAGTAGACAAATATGCCGGTGCGATTCAGATACCATATCTGATTTGGGTCACGTTTGCGGGATATTTGAGCTACAGCGTATACATTCTAAATTGACACAACAAGTTACCATGTACTATATCTCTAAACTCGAGGAATAATGCCTATATTTGAGACAACTATCAGAAACATCTGCGGGAAATCCCGCAGTGAAATACTTTATTATTTGAGATTGGACTGATTATTTCTTAACGCATTGTAAAAAAATATGACAACTATAACTAATGCCGCAGTCGTAATATTTATAATCAGAACTGTCGCATGGATATACCCCGCAAAATTTCCACAATCGTAGAACTTATCACAATATCAGAACACTATCAAAATTTCACATTCGGATTGAAATATCTGCCTTTCTTCTCTGTCTTCTTGCTATATTGAATAGCTTCAACTGGACATCTATGCAGACATCCCAAACAAAGAATGCATTGATCCTTTACCCACAGAGGCTTCTCATCTGTGATCTTTATCGCCTTCGCCGGACATATATTTTCACATAAACCACAACCTATGCAAGCCTCAGTAACATAGAATTTATAGGTTTTTCTTCCACCTTTATACATCGAATATAGTATTGGAGTTATCAACGCAGGAACCATGCCACGATGCACATTCATATCACCGATGGCTCTGTTCTTTATATTCTCTATTACATGACCTATCTCGATATCAGCTTTCTCTAGCTTATTCTTGATCTCCTCGTCTGAACCTATGTGATATAATATCACATAATTGTCCGGCATAACAACAGAATACTGAGCGGACAGCTTGATCCCTTTATCTTGCATAAGCTTTGCACACGCACGGATCGCATTACCTGTAGCAAGTCCGCAAGTCAGAACAACAAACACATAAGGCTTACAACCGTCTTTCAATTGAATCTTTGAAATAAATTCTGTTACTATCGTGGGCAAACCATAGAAATAGGTTGGAGTAATGATTCCGATAAATTCTGTATTGATAAGAACCTGATCGTTATCTTTCAAATCTTGAATATTAGTAACCGATATGCCTAACACTTTGGATATCTGATTCGCTACATACATACTATTACCCGTCGCTGAAAAACAAAATATCATGCAATTCCGAATAACTTCAGAGTACTTATGAGTAACGTCTGGCTTGCAAACACTAAATGAATCCAATTATGGTATTTCGTAATTTATCTACGAATTACATACATAAAATTACGATTATCAACGAATTAATTGAATGAATCGTTATATATAGTAGTAATACAATAACAATAGTGGAGGAAAGTAAAATCGCAAAACCAAATATGTCTAGAACCTGCGGCGAGAACGAATCTAGTATGGAGATATGTTCGAAAAGGAATGACTGGTCGATTGACACTTTTCTTTGATCGTTGCACTCCTCGGATTCTGTTCGCAAGACTCGACGGATGACCGCCACAACCTACTTACCCCATTTTGGGGGCGTAAATCTTCTTTGAATCACCTGTTTTCATAAGCATCTTCTACAGAGAACTATTTCCTCCAAATGTTATGAAAATAGAGACTTTTTCTTACAAAAATTACTCAGAATAAATTACTTTCCCGTCGATTATTTCCACTTTCAAAAGTGTCTTGATCTTAACACCGATTTCTTCTTCCATTTCCTTTTTATTCTTGGTCTTCTCGAATACAATTAAAACATCAACTACCTCAGCACCTATTATGTTCTTCAGTGCATGCACTATCGCACGTATTGTACCGCCTGTACTAAGGACGTCATCCACAATTACGACACGATCTCCTTTTTTGATACCGTTTATGAACATCTCAGATTTTGAATAACCTGTATACTGTGCGATGTTCACTTCTCCTGGCAAATTGTATTTTCTTTTCCTTATGATATTATATGGTATCCCTGTCCTGAGTGACAACCCAACAGCCAACGGAATTCCCATCGCCTGAGGCCCCAGAATATAATCGCAGTTAAAGTCAACTTTTGCCTGTATAGCGTCCAAGACCTCGTTCAAAATATCCGGTTCCATGTATGGTATACCGTCCGTCACAGGATGAACAAAATAATGATAGCCGTTCATATCTACGATGGGACACTCATCTAAACTCTTCTTCAACAGTTCTAACATACCATCACTCAACTTGATAATCCAATTCTGTAAATTTAAACTCAGTGTTATCAAAAAGACCCTTATCACTCATCTTCAGCGCAGGAACCACTAATAAACACTGGAATCCCAACGTCATAAACGGTGCCTTGAATTTGCATCCGCAACTTTCTGCCATCACGATCATCTTCTGTTCTATCGCTGCCACCGATATCCCTGGCTCTGTTGTCATCAATCCCGCAACTGGAAGCGGAAGGATCAATTCGTTCATCCCATCTGTAACATAATGCCCCCCGTGGATTGAAACAGCATTCACCGCTTTGGACAGAAGCTCGTAAGATGTCGCTACAACAACAATGTTGTGAGAATCATGAGAGACCGTGGATGCCAAAGCACCTTTCTTCAACCCAAATCCTGTAACAAATCCTACTGTAGGCTTAGATACTTCATACCTGTTTACAACTGCCATCAAAAGCACATCCCTATCTACATCAGGCATTAATATCCCATTATCGGTTCTCAGAACAGCAGACTCCTTGGTGCTGTAGATCTTCTTATCCTCTACACCTATTACCTTCACCCTGATGCTGTCAACTTCACGATAAATGTAAAAATCCTTCGAAACTGTATGATACGTTACAATATTTGTATCGCAAGTGAGCGGCCTGATGTTGAATGTGATCTTTCCATTTTCGGCCACTAGTGTACCATTGATGTACACCTTCAGAACATCAAAATCCTTTAAGTCAGATACTATGACCAGATCTGCCGGACCGTCCTTGTATATCGCTCCGCCTCTCAATCCGTAATGGAGAGATGGCCACAGAGAAGCTGCTTTGATCGCCCTCATAGGTTCTATTCCAAAGGCAACTGCCATGCGGAGAAGCTTGTCCATATATCCGTTGTTTATGCAATCATTAGCTTGCATATCATCGGTAGAGAAGAAAAAATCATAATCCTTGGCTACCGGTATCAAAGCCTCCATGTTAGAACACGCAGAACCTTCTCTTACTTGGATTATCATTCCTTTCTCTGCTTTTTCTCTTGCTTCTTCCTCGGTGACACATTCATGATCGGTTGTTATTCCCGCAGCAATGTATTTATCCAAATCATTTCCACTAAGGCCTGGCGCATGTCCATCGATCGGTTTGTTGTATTTCTTGGCTATAGCGATCTTCTCCATAACTTCTGGATCACGATTAATAACACCAGGATAGTTCATGACCTCTGCTAATCCGAATATCTTGGGTCTGCTCAGAAGATCCTCTATCTCTTTGGAACCCAATCTGCAACCTGCAGTCTCAAAACTTGTCGCAGGAACGCATGATGGTGCCATATATCTGAATTTCAAAGGAACACTTTCAGAATCCTTTATCATGAATTCCACTCCTTTTATTCCAAGAACGTTAGCTATTTCGTGAGGATCTGCGACTACTGCCACGACTCCTCGTGGAACTGCCAGTTCCGCAAAACGAGAAGGGACGAGCATAGAAGATTCCACATGAACATGAGAATCCACCAATCCTGGAAGGATATAATTAGAAAAGGTTCCCTCTATCTCTTCTACAGAAGAAATCCTTCCGTTCAATGCCCTTATTCTTGCAGGATATATCCTATCTTCTAACACATCAACTAAGTTACCTTCCACGGTGACTGGACTGTGCATAGAATGGTATCAAAGTATAAGGTTATCATACTTCCGAAAGATAGACCAACAATACTTGATATATATCTGAAATATAATTTGCGAAACATGGCAGATCTCAAAGACTTCATAACTACAATACCGAATTTCCCCAAAGAAGGAATCATGTTCAGAGACATCACATCTATGATTCAAGATCCGATCGGCTTCAAAATGGCAGTTGATGGATTGGTAGACCTTCTTAAAGACGTTGATTATGATGTCATATTAGGTTCAGAATCCAGAGGTTTCGTATTCGGTGCACCTGTCGCATACGCTATGAACAAAGGATTCATCCTTGTACGTAAAAAAGGAAAACTTCCCAGAGCAACCATCTCCGAAGAATATGCGTTGGAATACGGCACAGCGACACTAGAAATGCATGTGGACAGTTTCGTAAAAGATGCTAAAGTCGTAATCATCGATGACCTGATAGCTACCGGCGGTACCACAAAAGCCATAGTCGATATGGTAGAGAAGTTGGGCGGAAAGATCGTAAAAATATGTTTCGTTATGGAGCTAGTGGGACTCAACGGAAGAGATCAACTCAAAGGATACGATGTGAAATCTTTAATCACCTACGAAGGAAGGTAAAGTCATTATTATCCCTAAGAGAGCAGTTTCACATTTCACGAATAAACCCTAACAGTTTTTACTATCTTCAGTATATTAATTATCGATAACCTTGCCCCGACATATTTAAACCCAATACATAACGAATTGGGAGAAAAATACCACCAAGCAGAATTATATTCTCTAGTCAAAAAATACAGTAAACCACATAAACATTATCTTGTGAAAATAGTTACAAAAAAATAAGACTAAAGACAAAAAGATACGACCAAATATGATATGAAACAGCATTAAACAATATCTTAAATAGAACAAAACTATCTCTAAAGACAGGGATTATCTTGAAAAACTGTACCGTGAGAACACTCACATACATCTTCTGCGTTTGGATTTCAGCTGCCGCTGCAGCTTTATTATATCTGACCTTTCACGACACTCAGCCAACAACATGTATCCTAATGGGCATAATTCCAGTCATGACCGGTCTGATACTAAGTCCCATTCTTCTTAAAAAAGAAGATATCACTCGAATCTGATTTGCAGATATCTAAAGCAAATCTTACAGATTGCATTGCCATTAAGAGACAAAACAGATTCGTGTTAACAACTCACTTTTTTCAAACACATTCCAAGGAGATATAGACTGCATATCCTCACTTGATCTCAATCATTGCAATTAAATCGGAAATACCAATTAAAAAACAATAACCTGAAATTCATGAGAGGGCTTGCCGGGATTCGAACCCGGGTTTTTGGCTCCGAAGGCCGAAAGGATTATCCATGCTACCCCACAAGCCCGATATGCATCATCATGCACTCTGTATTATTTATCATTGAGTAAATAAACATGAGTTACCGAATACAAGACAAAAACCTATATTCCTGAAAACAATAACCGATGCAATGTCAAAGATAGTAATGAATCACGGAGCGGGCGGAGAGGTAATGCAAGATTTCCTTTCCAAACACATTATATCTCATTTTCCTAAAATGAACTCGGAAGTTCCCTTGGACTCCATGGATGACTCCGCTATCGTCGACGACATTGTCTTTACTATAGACGGACACACAGTAAAACCATTGTTTTTCCCTGGAGGAGATATAGGAAAGATTGCTGTTTCCGGAACTGTTAATGATATCTCCGTCATGGGAGCGAAACCTCTGGCACTCGGATGTTCGCTTATCATGGAAGAGGGACTCACTTTTGACATTGTTGACAGAATCATGGAAAGCGTGGGACAAACGGCTGCAAGTTGCGGCGTACCCATTGCTACCGGAGACACAAAGGTCATGGAATCGGGAGCTCTTGATCAGATGATCATTACAACCTCAGCTATCGGAAAAAGATCACCATTCCTTGACGATGATCTCGAAGTGGCTTCACAATACAGAAAAGTAGATCACAGATGGTGCACAGATTCCAATGTCAAGCCAGGCGATGCAATAATCGTATCCGGATACGTAGGAGACCACGGTGTGGCAATACTATCTTCCCGTGAAGGATATGGCTTTGATAGTGAGATCAAGAGTGATGTCGCTCCACTCAACAAGATGATTGAAAAAGGACTCAGAGCAGGCGGCATAGTCTCTATGAAGGACCCAACCCGCGGAGGTCTTGCGAACACACTCAATGAATGGTGCTCTAAATCCCATATCGGAATGGAAATCGAAGAATGCAAAATTCCACTAAGAGACGGTGTTGTCAATGCATGCGACCTTTTAGGTATAAATCCCCTGAACATAGGAAACGAAGGAAAAGCTGTTATAGCGGTAGTTTCTGAAATGGCAGAAACAGTTCTAGAAGCTATCAGGAAAACTCCGGAAGGCCAGAATGCCCAGATCATCGGATATGCATCGAAAGGTCCCGAAAGGGTCATTCTCAAGACAGAGATCGGCGGAAAAAGGATATTGGAAGCTCCATCGGGCGATCCCGTTCCCAGGATCTGCTGAATTTTTTATATCATCAACTGTGCCAGCAAATACGCTGACACAGTCTTTTGAGTTTGTGTTATAACGGGTAGTAATCTCGTTCAATTGAAATATAAACAGTACATTATGAAATACAGGCATTAAAATGGTAACATTCCTTCCATTTCCAGGTTACAGACCAGCACTGAGAATTAACGAACCAATCGGAGACCGCATATCGCCACCGTATGACGTAATAGGCGAAGACTACCTCAAAGAACTTCAGAGCCACAAGAATAATATTACGAATCTTACTCTGAAACCAGATGCGGACAAAAGGTATCACGCAGCCAGAAAAGAATTGGATAGAATGATCAATGATGGTAGCCTAAAACAGGATACAGATTCATTCTACCTTTATGAACAGACCTTCGATGATAACGGTGTCATTAAAACCCGGATAGGATTGGTGGGAGCTCTTAAAACCGAAGAATATAGTGCAGGCCACGTCATTCCTCATGAAGAAACCTTCTCTAAAGTAAAAGAAGACCGCTTAAATCTTCTGAGAGACATGGAATGCCATTTAGAATCTATTTTTGGAATATTCGAGGGATTTACGCCTGAACTCAACAAAAAAATCTCTGGAACTGCACAACTGATCTACAGATATGTTGACAATCAAAAAGTCGAACATAGATACTTCAGGATCTCCGATGAAAATGTCATCAAAGAAATCAAATCACAGCTAGCTGACCAAAAAATGCTCATTGCAGACGGTCATCACAGATACGAAACAGCTTTGAACTACGCAAAAGAGAACCCAGATGATGAGAGAAAACAATATGTTCTCGCAACACTCGTAGCAGCAGACGACAAAGGGCTAATAATCTGGCCTACACATAGGCTCGTGAACTCTGATGAGATATCAGAAAAAAACGTCATCTCGAAGATCTTTAAAGAAATGAATGTAAAAGAGGTCACAGAAACAGATATGGAGATTCAACTGAAAGACCACATGATGGGATTTATATTCAAATCAGGAAAATGCTTTATTGCAGATTACAACAAAAAGGATGATCCGATGTGGAAACTCGATACTTACGTAGCGCAAGAACTCATCCTTAAAGATATTTACAAATCAGATGAGGGAAAGGCTACGGTATCTTACGATGCAGAACTCTCATCCGTCAAAATCAAGATGGCAGAAAAGAAACACGATCTGGCCATAATCCTAAATGATCCGAAACTTCAGACCATTTGGGATCTTTCCATGATCGGAAAAAGGATGCCCAAAAAGACTACATTCTTCTTCCCGAAGATCTGGTCTGGATTCGTACTATACAAAATGAACTGATGTATTACAATCAAAAATTAAAATCAGGCCGACCACTCCGCTTTGACTGTAAATCAAAAAGTGGTCGTCTGAATTTTTATATGAACGATTTCCCCTGCACTAAACTCTTATTTATTAGAAGTCCTACATCTACAAGACTGAATCATAGATTAATCAGAAGGAGATACCGCCCATTTCAGGCATACTGCACGACTGAATATTTTACACCCTCGAAAGATGTCAAAAATATGTTTAAATACCCATGTCTGAGAAAATCTTCATTTGAAATTCTGTGTTTACGTGTTTTCAACCTATAAAATTAACGATTGATACTACGATATTGAATGACTTCTATCTATCGTTCCAGAGGACCTTTCCGTTCCCTTTGTTAACTTGAACTTCGAAAATGTCTTGTCAAAATCATTATTCTGTTTCTTCAACTTTACCTTTTCTAAAGAACTCATACAACATTTATGCGTATCCAAGATATTTACACGAAAGATTGAATCAACTCTTAAAACCACTTATTTAAAAGAATTGGTTGTTGAATCGGATTCGATACTTTAACTTTATATTTGTATCAAGTGTATCACACTTCATGCATTGTTACAAAATATTATTGGATAGGACTGGCAATGTTAACGAACATCCTTGTCACAGCATTATTCCTGTAGAATTCGAAACAGAAGGTGTTTCAATGCAAATACTAACCTGTTCCATGCTCAATCAAAGCACCGGGTATTCGATAATCAAGATTGTAGACGAAAAAGACAATAATATCAAAGAGGGATTTCATGAAGCTGAATTCGGTGAATGCACCATTAACAAACTATTCTCCAAATGCTATCTTGCTATGGTCATAAATAAGAATTGTCTTCTATCAAAATTGATTAACGAATCTGGTTGCTTTCTAACATCTGCTATTCCAAAAACAGATACATTAATTGAATGGACACTAGTTGGATCAAGTAGCAAAGCACTTCATAATTTAACCAATAATATGAAAGAAAATGGATATAAATTTGAATTGATATCAAGTGAAAATCTGTTTATAAAGACGACATTGACACCAAAACAAGAACAATATTTTAACATAGCCATGAACCTTGGTTATTACGATATCCCAAAAAAAATAGATCTTAATGAACTGTGCTGTATTCTCGGATGTTCAAAATCAACACTCAATGTCGTATTGAGAACTGCGGAAAAAAAAATATTCGAGTATTATCGTATCGCCAGCAGTAAAATACGTTTTTAACTAAGACTTGTGAATTTTCAAATACAGATGATCTGATTCGAACATATTCGTGATTGTAATTAAATATCAATCTGGTAGATAATAACATCATGGTCTGATGAACCCTCCGCCTACCGATGGAGGTTAGAATTTGACTATAGATCCACAAAAGAAAAAGAAAATGCTGTCTTACAGATGGGCAATATTCGCGGTCATGGCATTAGCGTACTTCTTCGTCTATTTCCATAGAACCACAGGGGGTGCCATATCTGATAACTTACAAGATTATTTTGGCGTAGGTACCGCATCGATAGCATTGTTGGCTTCAGCATACCTGTATGCATACACCTTAATGCAAATTCCCAGCGGAATACTTACAGATAAAATGGGACCGAGACGGGCTGCGACGATTTTCGTCTTTCTTATCGCCTTAGGTTCCTTGATCAGTGCATATTCTGCCACATGCAATGATTTCACATTAATGATAATCGGAAAATTCATCATCGGTATCGGTGCGGCAGTAGTATATATTCCAATAATGAAAATATTAGCTGTCTGGTACAGAAAAGATGAATTCGCATCTATGAGTGGCATATTGTTACTCGTCGGTAACGTGGGTGGAATTGCAGCTGCAACTCCTATGGTACTGATGATGGACAATCTCGGAATACAGAATACCTACATTGTGCTTGCCATTGTCACGGCCGCCATCGCATTGCTCTGCTGGTTCATTGTAAGGAATCATCCTTCTGAAAAAAACCTTCCGAGTATGGAAGAGATCGTCTCCGAGGAAACGGGAAAACCTATATCTGAATCTACATCAGCGAAAATGGGCACTATTATTGCACTGAAAACAACCTTTGGCAGTGGAAGAAAATTCTGGCCCCTTGCAATATGGTTCTTTTTCATGTATGGTACTATAATGCTCTGGCAGGCCTCTCAATCCGGTTCATTTTACAAAAATATCTACGACTTCTCCAATGGTACAGCAGCTCTAATGGTTACAATGGTTGGAGTCGGAATGGTATTCGGCTGCCCATTAGCAGGACGCCTTTCAGATAAGATATTACATTCCAGAAAAAAAGTAATTCTTATCGGAACATCAGCATACACTGTAATATGGGCCATAATATGGTTAACTGCGGGTAAAGATTACATGAACAGTACTACCATACAGACAATCATTAATTTCCTCTTCGGCTTTTTCGGAGGCTTCTTTGTTGTAGCATATGCACAGATCAAAGAACTATATCCAATTGCGATGGCTGGTACATCGACTGCAGCCCTAAATCTATTCCCCTTTGCTGGGGGTGCAATCCTAATAACTATCGCAGGATTAATTGTGACAAACAAGACATTAGCACAGTATCAGACAGTGTGGTTAATGGCACTTATTATGATGATAATAGCATTAATCTGTGCATTTCTGTCTGTTGAAAAGGAATCTACAAAAAAACCTGAAGAAAAGACTGAAGATAATTGATTTCCTCCAACAAATCGATTAAAAACCATTTCTAAACAATTTTTATTTTTATATTACCAATCATAATGATATAAACTACACAATGACTTAGAATTATCAATAGTCTTAGAACATGCTTGATCACTATACCGCCATTTTAGATCAAAGTTTTATAAATTTTGGATTCCACCTTGACATTAAAAACCTACAACGATTCAATTAGCATTTGATCTTAGAATTACAATCCAACAAAATGTGCCTAGTAATCTACAATCCTGCTAATTTAACTTCGATTTCCTGAATATATACTCAGGATTCATATCGAATTAACATCTCAACGGTATGATTTTCATCATACTTTCAAATTAAAGTAGATAAACCTGAGCTCGACAGGACCTGATACAAACGATCGATCGCCGCTCAATGACTGGACGTAAAATAGAAGTGTCCTGAGTGAATCTGTTCATTTGTGACAACAAAACACTTTCGGCTCAGGACATCTGTCCTAGAGCCGAACGAGAATAAATCAGTACCGATTGGTACCATCGCCTGCGTAAGGGAATATCTTGAAAAATTGGGATTGGACCGTGTTTTCAATGATGCCAAGAACAGAGGGCATTCGCTTTTTCCATTGGTGTGTGCCATCATATCGTATCGGCTGACGGAGAACTTCTCCGTGGAAGGATGCGGAAGATGGCTGGAGTCTCCAGAGGTGAGGAACGAGTTGGGAATCCGGGGAGAGGTGAGCCATCGCATGATCAACCGCGCGGTCGAACGTGCAGGCGAGATCATGCCGGAGGTGCTGGTGCATCTGCGTAGGGGATTGTTCTCGACGTACGATCTGGAGCATACCGATGTGAACATCGATACGACATCCGTAGCGGTGTACGCCAAAGGGACGGGATTGTACGACTTCGGTTATTCCAGGGACAAACGTCCGGATCTAAGGCAGGTGAACTTCGGCGCCGCCGAGCTTCGCGATCCGATAAACATTCCCATCGACCTCTCGGTGGATCGCGGGAACGCATCCGATTCGGTTCAATTCGTGAAGATCGTCGACGACATCATCGGCGACCTCCGCGAAGATTCCATGTTCGTGTTCGATGCCGGAGGAGATGCCAAGCAGGTGCTGGACAGGATCACGGAAAAGAACATGAGGTATATCACCAGGAAGCGCCTGAACGTCACCGACGATGCATGGATATCCCGTTTCGACAAGGACGAGGCGTACTGCGTCGACGATGAGGACGGCGTTTACTGCCAGAGGAAGACGTTCGAGTCGTCCGGGAGGACGGTCTACCTGTTCTATTCCGAGAAATTGTACAGGGACAAGATGGCCGCTCTCGACGGCCGCTCGTGGAGATGCGTGGAGGATGCCAAGGATGTCATGCGCAGGAAGAAGGACGGCACGCTGCGCATATCCAAGACGGTCATGAAGCGGTTGAGGAATCCGCTGATATCGTTGAACGTGGGCGTCCGAGGCAAGCTCCTTTCCTCGGATGTGGACAGTTACAAGTACGTCCGCGGACAGCTTTCCAATCATCGTGAGGGATTCTTTAAGCTCGAGTGCAGCAGGAATTTGACACCTTCGGAAGTGTTCTCGATCTACCGCAGAAGGGATGCTGTCGAGAAGCTCATGGATTCGCTGAAGAACCATATAGACCTCAAACCGATGCGTGTATGGTCCGAGAATCCGGTGAAGGGAACGCTTCTGCTGTGTTTTCTTGCTCAGGTCATAGTCTCGATGGTGCGATATGAGATGCCGGAACTGAGGAAGCGTTCGACGAGATTTATCATAGATTCCCTGCAGAATTTGACAGTTACGTATGTTTACGATCGCAAGCAGGCGACGAGACGCATATATTCGAACTTCGAGGCTCTGAATTCGAGGATCCTAAGGGACATAGTGGTCGTTTCGGGTGTTCACGGGGGCTGAAAGCCCCCTAGGAACACAGGAAAGGACCTGAAAGACATGATGTAAAATGATGTGTGATCAGCGGATGCTCAGGTGTCAAATTCTTCCGATTTCGAAATCATCTGTCGAACTCAGGGATAAACAGCATTTCCATCCAACATTCAGAATTGACGATATTTTCAATTGCCTTTTATCGAAGTCAAAATGAACATGTTCGTAATATTCTTTATATTCACAATAGTAAATATTATATATGGTAGGCGGAAAAATCACAGATCACTAACCCTATTAGGAAAGTGATTGAATGAACGATAAAAAATTATTAAAAGAACTAGCAGACTCGGTTGTAGCATGTGATCCAAATAGAGCCAGAATTGCGTCTGAAGAAGCCTTGAAAGAAGGTATTGACCCGGTTGAGGCGATAAACAAAGGATTAGTGATAGGTATGGGCGTAATCGGAAATGACTATGCTGAACATAAAATATACTTACCACAAGTCCTTGTAGCCGCCCATAGTATGTACGAAGGACTGAACGTACTCCTTCCAGCAATACCCAAAGGAGATCTGTCAGATGCAAAAACAGCCATCACAGCCGTAGTTCAAGGTGATGTTCACGATATCGGCAAGAATATCGTAAAAACAATGTTGACTGCTGGCGGATATATTGTCAACGACCTCGGAAAGGATGTGACGCCTTCATCGATAGCAAATACTGCGAAAGAAACCAGCGTAAATGTCGTGTGTCTTTCTACATTGATGACTCCAACCATGGACAGTATGCAAGAAGCGGTGAAACTGATTAACGATAATGGATATCATAAAAATTGTATCATAACTATTGGGGGGCCACCCACATCAGAAAAATTTGCGAAGGAAATCGGAGCGGATCACAGGGACGATGACGCTCAATCCTGCGTAAAATATGTTAACAGCAAAATGAAAAAGGAAGTGAAGTAATATGGTCATGTCATGTAGAGACAGAGTTTTAGCTGCGATAAATCAAGAAACCTTGGACAGGCCTCCTGTAGCTGTGTTCACAACATGTGACACCATCGGTATGATGAAAGCAAGTGGAGCTTCATGGCCAGAAGCACATTCCGACCCACAAAAAATGGCGACCCTCGGATGCGCTCAAGCAGACTATTTTGGCTTGGAATCAGTCAGAGCTGGATTTTGCCTTACGGAGGAAGCGGAGGCTTTAGGATGCCCGATCGACATGGGAACAAGTCATTCTTCACCTATGCTAAAAGGACACAGGAACAAATACGATCCTATGAAAAAAATCTATGATGAACCCAATGACCTTCCGGATATTGATGTTTTCCTTAACACTAAAAGAGTGAAAACAACCATAGAAGCTATGAAGATCATGAAAAAAACACACGGAGAAAAGTATTGTGTGGTTGGTGGGAATACCGGTCCTTTCACACTCTGCGGACATCTTCTAAACACAGAAAATTTGGTGTATTCTGTGTGGACGGATCCAAAAGAGGCTCAAAAATGGGTTGCAGCTATCGCACCTTATTGTAAAGCATTCGGACAAGCACTACTTGATGCGGGAGCAGATATCGTTCAGATGTCAGAACCATCCGCTTCCACTGATATTTTAGCACCTAGTGATTTTCCAATACAATCGGGACAGTTTGTAAAACATGCATTAGGAGATTTGACAGGACATACAATTCTTCATATATGCGGAGATTCCGCACCCATAATTCCATTCATGTTCGATACAGGTGTGACAGGAATATCCGTTGAAGAAAAAGTACCACCGGAAAAAGCTGTAAAAATAGCTAACAAGAGAGGTGCATTGGTAGGAAACGTAGGATGTGCTATGCCCCTTTACAAAGGGACTCCACAGGAGGTAGCAAAAGCTGCAAGAGCAAGCAGAGATGCAGGATTTAACGTTATATCGGCAGGTTGCGGAGTACCTATAGGAACTCCAGACGACAATATACGTGCACTCGTGAAAGCTATTACCGGTTAAAACTCTTCCAATCGATCTGAAAAATTAACAATTTTATCAGATCGAAATTTTTTATTATTATCTTTCCTTCTAATCTTACAAATGGTAGAATTCCATTTTATTTATTCAATATATGCGGATATATAGACTCATAAGATGTGTCGTTTTTAAAAAATCAAATCTGAAATAAATGAACTAAAGAATTACCATACCTTGTTGATCAAAGGTAAAAAACAAAAAAGGAATGGAGCCGCTGGAGGGAATTGAACCCTCGACCTACGCCTTACCAAGGCGTCGCTATACCCCTTAGCCACAGCGGCCTGTGTAAAGTGCCTAATAAAGCATGTATTGATAAATCTTTCTGAAAAATAAAATATCCTTTTATCTGATTATATTACGAAAGTTTATTTTAATGACACACCTAACCCATTCCTATGAAGAAGGAAATGAGTTCTTTCGATGTCCGTTCCATAGTCTCGGAACTTTCATTACTAGAGGGTGCCCACATGGA
>JALNYB010000021.1 GCA_023230065.1 Candidatus Methanomethylophilaceae archaeon | reverse complement strand
GTGCAACTCCGCCTGTTGCCAGTTTCATATTGGATACAGGACATGATGCTATGGACATGCCTGATTCTGCCATGAGCCTGACCTCGTTCATCGTTAGCCATGCTGAATGGGCCGCGATGTCTCTTGGACCGAGGACCCCTATCTTCGACAACCACTCGGCCGGCCTAAGCCCGGTCTTCTTTTTATGATCGTTGACCTCGCCTCTGGTCTCTGAAAGATGGAACGTCAACGGAGCTTCTACCTCGTCTGAGAATTCTTTTGCACCCACGCATGTTTCCTCATTGCATACATAGACTCCCTGAAGTCCAACTCCCGGAATGATCTTCTTCTGACCTTTAAATGAATTATAGAAATTCTTACAATTCTTCAACGGATTTCCTATCTGTGTCGTACATTCTTGATCCAGAACACACCAGCACAATACCCCTCTGATACCTGCTTCCTTCACTGCTTTTGCGATTACATCCTCTGAATAGTACATGTCAACGAATGTAGTGGTCCCGCTACGCATCATTTCCATGCAGCCGACCTTCGTTCCTACATCCAGATCCGCATCTGTCCTATCAGAATCTATCTTGAACACTTTATTCAAGAAATCCTGGAAAAGAAGATCGTCTACAACACCCTTCATCACAGACATTGCTACATGAGAATGTGTATTGATAAGCCCAGGAATGACAATATCTCCGGATGCATCTATCTCGATATCTGCCGATTCAGTGTATTTGTTTCCCACTGATAAAATGCGCTCACCATCGATGACAACATCGCCTCTGATGATCCTTTTCTGAGGATCTTGCGTAACAATCCAAGCATCCCTAATGACTGTAATCATAACGATGCATTTTCATCTGTGATATTAACAGTTTCGTACCTTCAAAAAAAGGATATAGAAAAAATGACAATAACACGTGTATGGGATTCAAGATCACATTCTTAGGCACTGGTGGAGGAAGACATTCAACAATGTATCAAACCAGATGCACCGGCGGAATGCTGATCGAACATGGAGCCGAGAAACACCATCTGCACATAGACCCTGGACCAGGAGCACTTACCCAGATGCACAGGATCCATTATGATCCCGCGGATACGGATTCCATCATAATCTCTCATGCCCACCCCGACCATTACAGCGATGCAGAGGTAGCCATCGAAGGAATGACACATGGAGGGTGGATCAAACACGGACATATCTACGGAAGCCCTACAGTTATAACAGGCGAGGGGGAACTGGGCCCGTGCATCTCACAATACCATCAGAATATTGCCGAAACAGTCACTGTTTTCAGACCTGGAGACATTCTGGATATCGATGGACTCCACACGGAGATATGTTTTGCCAATCACAGCGACCCTACCAACGTAGGATTCAAATTCAATACGTCTAATGGGATCGTAGCTTATGTAAGCGATACAGGGTATACAGATGAGATCGCAGACCAATACATAGGGGTCCGCGTTCTTATCCTTCCTGTGACAGCACCGAATGATTCCCGCATCTTATTTCATCTCTGTACCGAAGATGCTGTAAAATTCATCAACCGCGTAAAACCGAAATTGGCAATTTTCACTCATCTTGGGATAATAATGATCAAAAAAGACCCTGCAAAACAAGCCGAAATGACTGAAAAAGCAACAGGCGTCAGAACCATTGCCGCAACAGATCTTCTAGTGTTGGACATTGGAGAAGACATTACAATATCAAATGCTCAGAAATATGATGACGAATGGATTCCTCCGTCAGCACCTTAAACGTTATTCACTGTTACAATATAGAAATTATTCATTTTAGACGCGATTGTTTCAAGATATGTTTCCTCGATGAAACCCGCGGCCAACTGTATATCTGTTGTGGTCTCACATGAAAAGAAAGTAGTTTCATCTATCGTCTTGTAATATCTCACATAATTTCCAAGATCGGTATTGATGTCTGTGACTATTGCCGTGAGATTCACTGCCGCAACTGCATGACCAATGATCGATGAGGTATTAGAAATCTGAGAATAAACAAAACCTACGGCGGCCTCGTAACCTGCAGAATTGAACATTGCCGCCGCCAATATCGAAGTGTCTTCACAATCTCCCATTCCTAGGAATATTACTTGTATGGGATATGCAAAATAATCCATCTCTCCGAAAAGATAGAGATCCGGCTGTGAAGAAGGCGGATACCCATAACACATCTGAACAAATGTCAAAATATAATTTACAAACCAATTATCATCAAAAGAACCGTACTGTTCGATATATTCTGCACGTAATGAACTGACCATCCCATCTATCAAAGGTGTCACGACAGCAAAATCAGCTACTTTTACAGAGGTGCTCCTACCTATAGACGTGTTAATAGTATATTCATAATACTCGATATAATTGAACTGAACGTCCATTGAACATTCCTTGCTTACTCCGCCTATTCCTATGAATGTCCATTGATAACTAATACTAACTTCTCCATCCAAAATTAGCAAATCGGTATATGTGACAGACCCTACTACTAATTTCAGATCGAACGATCCTGTATGAAGTATATCATCTGACACAGATATGATGCGCCCGGTGTCTATTTCAGAGTACGATTTTCTTTGAGCCGTAGAATCTACAATATCATAAATCACACCATCATCGGTACGCAGATACCATGTGCAATCTCCGGATACCTTGCCCAAATATGTAAGAGTGTACGTTATATTTGCAGCATCGGAATCATTCAAGACTACGGATATTGCGCCGTCAGCCCAAAGGTCATGTATGGGCATTCCTATCCCAAACGACATTTCTGTATCCGTATGCGACGGCTCTACTAAAAATCCCGGAAGCATAGGAAGGCAACACAATATCACAACTGCCAAAGCTATTATGGTCTTTGTATTCTTTGACATATTCTTCTTGAGGATTTTGGCCTTAGATGGCTTTCTTACCGTGTTCGAAGAACCCTCCGGCCCCTTGCATTCAATCCACATCATCAAAGAATACGAATCAAAACCATCCCTTACAAAGAAATAATTGACATCCTCTACAGGTTCATCTGAGGAATCATGGCGCAATTCTGCACCGTATTCAATACAGAACTGGACATTATCATTTTGTTCAGTACCGCCATTTGGAGAATGCATCTCAATTGAGATATACGCCACCGTCTATATTTATAAATAGGGGAACTAAGACCCAGCATCATTATATATCAGATATATGCGACGACGTATCTTATAAATAAAGAACAATTTTTCTGCACCATTGTATATAATACACGTCTATGAATAAATTAACCTATCAACTATGATGGACAATGCTTAAATTCTAAACGTCCATGTTCACACAATGAGTGTCGAATCTGAAGTATTGGAGATGATAAGACCTACTTCCGATGAAGTAAGATCGATAACCGATACAGCCGAACATCTGAAAAAACTCGTTCTAAGATATATTTCGGATCACGGTCTAAACATACAAGTAAGATTTGTTGGTTCTTTTGCAAAGGGAACATTCCTTTCCAAACCTGATCTTGACTTTTTCATTTTATTCCCAGAGAATACTCCCCGCAAAGAACTGGAAGACACAGGATTGAGAATAGGAGAGGATCTCCTTCATGGCATCCGTAAATATTCCGAACATCCCTACACCAGAGGAGTTTACGAAGGAATCGATGTGGATCTGGTCCCAAGTTATAATCTGGTAACGACAGATAAACTGCAAACTGCCGTGGACAGGACGCCATTCCATACAAATTACATACTTACACATATGACCGATGAACAGAAGGATCAGACCCGTCTGCTGAAAAAATTCATGAAAGGCATCGGAACATATGGAGCAGAACCCAATACAAGAGGATTCTCCGGATATCTATGTGAACTGCTGATCGTCCACTATGGTAGCTTCATAAAAGTGCTTGAAGGCGCAACAGAATGGAAAGAAGGAACGACACTCTCTATAGATAAAAAAGGTCCGCCGATGGTTGGTCCTCTGGTCGTATACGACCCTGTGGATCAGAGACGCAATGTAGCCTCGGCAGTTCATATAGATACTCTGGCACTATTCATGGTCGCAGCAAGAGCATATCTTGCTTCACCCTCTAAGAAATTCTTCTTCCCTGTCGATAGAAAACCTCTATCCAAAGAAGAATTACAAGAAAAAGCAAACATTGATGGCTCCAGGATCATCACTGTCGTCTTCAAAAGACCAGACACAATCGAAGATAACCTTTATTCTCAGCTATGGAAGACACAGAATGCGTTAGCAAAGAAACTTAACGATTTCGACTACAACGTACTTCGTTGCGTTCATAATATGAACAATAAAACCTTAGAAATAGCATTCGAATTAGAACGTGATATTCTTTCCAAGACGTACAAACATATCGGACCTCCAGTATGGGTTAAATCCGCAGACTCGTTTCTATCTAAATGGAAGAAGAATGAATTCGGAGATCCGTTTGTAGAAGATGGATGCTGGAATGTGATAGCAGAAAGAATGTACTTCACAGCTCAGGAAATGCTTACCGACGAAGCTGCAATATCCGGCATCGGCAGAGAAATAGATCCCAATACAATGAAAATCCGCGACCACGAATCCTCGTTAAAGGACACGGATCCCCTTTTGCTGACAGAATTAATGGATCCCAAACAAAGTTGGGAAATTTAAAAAGATTCACCGAATCACTGAAATAAGCTAAAAAAATAGTTTTACGTGAAAAACGGTGCATTCATGAATACAATACAACATCCCAAAGCCAGACAAAGGAACATTAGATAATTTCCTATCATGGTCTTTGTCTCTAGAAGATCTACCCTGAAGCCCATTACCATCAATAATTTCTTCATACCCAGAACCGTTGCGAACGATATGAGTGTAGCGACCATCCAAGCCCATGATGCATCAACATATGCGCATATCAAAGCTGCTATAAGTCCTACAATGATAGCCAATATAGTTACAACGAACAATACTTTTGTTCCGTAAATATCTTTGAGAATGAATTCGCGTTCATCAAACTCTTCAGGAACGAACTCGTACTGCTCTTCGGATTCTTCCGTTATGCGTCTCTTCTTCTTTGCCATCAATGTGCAGATTCTAACACACCAATATAAACGTTTATATTGTACGCGACCGAAAAATCGTACTTTCGGCTGATTCAGTGACCCCCTAATTCGTCTTAAATACTCAAAGAAACGTAATGAGATTTAGTGATTACCGATGTCCAAAAAAACCCTAGAAGATATACCTGGAGTAGGGCCAGCCATAGCAGAAAAACTCCGTGAAGCAGGGTATAGTGAACTGATGACCATAGCCGTTGCAGCACCAAAAGATCTTGCAGAGACGTGCGAAATTGGTGAGAAGAAGGCAATGGATATTATCGAGGGTGCAAAACTTTGCGCAGACATTGGCGGATTCGAAACAGGAGATAGCGTACTTGAACGCCGTAAAGCAGTAAAAAAGCTTACAACCGGATCGAAAGCGTTCGATGAACTCATGGGCGGAGGATTGGAAAGCCAGTCCATCGTTGAGATGTTCGGTGAATTCGGAAGCTGTAAGACTCAAGTCTGTTTTCAGCTTGCAGTAAATGCAACCCTACCTGAAGAAATGGGAGGATTGGATTCAGATGTCGTAATAATCGATACGGAGAACACCTTCAGGCCAGAAAGGGTCATTCAGATGGCAACATACTTGGGAGTGGATCCCGATACCGTGTTGAAGAGAATCCATGTTGCAAGAGCATTCAACTCACAGCATCAGGTACTTCTGGTCGACAAAGCCTTGGAACTCGCACAAACTACTAAAGTAAGACTGATGATCGTTGATTCGCTGACTTCACATTTCAGAGCAGAATACCTGGGAAGAGGAGCGCTGGCAGAAAGACAGCAGATACTCAATCGTCATATGCATGACCTATTGAACTTCGCGACCCTTAATAATGCGGTCATCGCAGTTACAAACCAGGTCGCAGCAAAACCTGATGCGTTCTTCGGAGACCCGACCAGACCGATCGGCGGACATATTGTAGGACATACCGCCACGTTCCGTATCTACTTGAGAAAAGGAAAAGCCGGAAAAAGAATCGCAAGACTTATTGATTCCCCTAATTTACCAGAAGGAGAAGCCGTTTTCACAGTAACCGAAGATGGTATTAAGGATTGAAACTTAAAGGGGTTCCCGTGAACCCCAATTTCTTTTTCGAATTATCGGGCGAATCGAAGGATATGCCATTAGCAGAAGCGGTAAGATGCATTGAATCCGAAACCGAAGATCATGAGATAGTAGGTAGCGGACCCGGATATCTGATCGCATCATTCCCTTACGAATATCTCGATACCATCGCAGATCGCATAGCTCTTACTCACAGCGTGGGGAGATACTTGGGCTCGTATGACCCAGCCGATACTTCTAACCTTTCAAATTCTGAATTACCCGAAGGCTCCTTTGCAATCAAAGCAAAAAGATTCCAAGGACTGATGAAAGATGTCGATTCTCAGAAAATAATCAGAGATATCGGCGGATTATTGTCGAAACACAATACTGTAAACCTAAAAGAACCGGACACGATAGTACGTATGCAGATGTGTGATAAGATCCACTTGTATATCGAAGAAAAAGTCACCGATAATGATCTCCTTGAAAAAAGAAAGGTCGGAGAAAGACCATTCTTCTCCCCTATATCACTTCACCCCAGATATGCAAGAGCACTGATCAATCTTACCGGCGTAAAGCGCGGGGGTACCGTTCTTGATCCGTTCTGTGGCACAGGTGGAATCGTCATCGAAGCGGCAGAAATGGGTATGCATGCGATTGCCACTGACTTTGATGAGGAGATGATAATAGGATGTCAGGAGAACATGGAATTCTATGGCCTTAAATTGAAGGATTTTGAGACAATGGATATTTCAGATATAGCGGAGAGATTCAGCGACATCGATGCCGTGGCAACAGACCCTCCATATGGAAGGTCGACCAAAACCGGTGGAGAGAATATCGACCATATATATGATCGTGCTATGCACGCGATTCCAAAGGTCCTTACGCCTGAAGGTAGGGCTGGAATCGTACTTCCGCATACAATATCTTGCAATACCATGGAACTTGAAAATGTCTACGCTCAATACGTACATGGTTCCCTATCCAGATATTATCATATATTCCATAATATAGGCCACTGAATCTAACGAACATTTGAGATTTTTAAATAATCATATTAACCATAATATTGACTTTATAGGAACAATTTAGTAAAATTTCTTCTTAAGAAAAACGGCCTATGCATCAAAATATCCTCAATGATATCTGAAATTTGACCTTTGACTATTGAATAACTGGATAACTGTTAACGTGGTCATATAAATTAGCTTAAATTCCAACACTAACAATACGCTGTTAACTTATCTCCAGCTTTTCCAATGAGTTCGTCAATAAATATTATTTTTGACATCCGAAACACTAACTATTTCAATCGTAATATCATCTCCGGAAAAGTGAACAAGTATCTCAGACTATTCCGGTTCGGAAACGGTGTGATGGGCATCCTAGGTGTCGTCATCGGTGCTTTCATAGCTATCGGTTTTGATATTCAAAATTACGTACCTGAGCTGATTGCAGCTTGTTTTGTTGTTATCGCCTTTATCGCAGGTGGTAATTCTCTCAATGATTACATTGACCGTGAGATAGATCTGACCGGACATCCAGATAGACCTATTCCCATGAAAGAGATTGCTCCAAGAACAGCGCTGTATCTCGGAATAAGTGGATTAAGCATTGCAGTAATAATCTCGTTCTTTCTTGGAAATTTAGAAACAACTGCGACCGTCCTTATAGCTGCACTTTTAATGATCGGATATGAGACCGTTTTGAAACAGAGAGGATTCATCGGAAACCTCACAATAGCAATACTTACAGGAATGGTGTTCCTGTTCGGTGCATCAGTTGTCAACCATGTTGAATCTAATTATATCATAGCCGCGATGGCGATGCTGGTAAGTGTCGGCCGTGAGATTGCAAAAGACATTGAAGATGTGGCATCCGATAAAGGAGAGAGGAAAACTCTCCCCATGTCTATCGGAGTGAAAAATGCATCGATAATTGCTAGCATATTCTTTATTGCAGGCCCTGTGCTCAGCATCTGGCCTATTTTAGACAATACATTCGGATGGATGTATTGTATCGTATTTGTTGCCGATGCAATCTTTATATATGTCTCTATGATTGTTTTCAAAGACGCACATAAAGCAGAAAAACTAGCAAAGATCGCAATGATGATCGCGCTGGTAGCATTTATATTGGGTGTTATCCAATGACAGTAAAAGAATATCTCCTCGATAAGATGAAAAATGGCACATTACATCTTGCTCTCTTAGACCCCGACAAACAAACCAGCGAAGAAGCAGGAAAACTTGCATACAAGATCAAGGAGGCGGGAACAGACGCGATAATGATCGGCGGTTCCACGGGTATAACTAATGAAAATCTCAGTTCCACCGCGAAAGCCATAAAAGCATCTTCTGGGCTTCCCACCATCTATTTCCCTGGAGGGCCCAACGCCCTTTCAAGTGATGTTGACTCCATATTCTTTATGAGTATGGTCAACAGTGCAGATCCATTCTTTGTTATCAAAGCACAGGCTAGCGCAGCGATATACATTAAAAAACTTAAAATCGAGTCGATTTCACTCGGATACATCATCATCGAACCTGGGATGAAAGTAGGAGAAGTCGGAAAAGCAGACCTCATCAAACGCGATGAAATAGAAAAAGCAGTCGGATACGCACTTGCCTGCGAAATGCTGGGTATGGACTTTGTATATCTAGAGGCAGGAAGCGGTGCAGGAATGCCTGTGCCCCCTAACATGATCTCTGCTGTCAAAAAAGCGATTTCAATTCCTCTTATAATCGGTGGAGGCATCAGGACACCAGAAGCAGCTAGAGCTGCAAGAGAAGCAGGCGCTAATGCAATTGTTACAGGAACTTTCATTGAAAAATGCTCTGACGACACGACCTTAAGATCTGTAGTCAATGCTTCCAAAGGGGTGTTATAAATGTCATATGATCCACCTGCATACAGTCAACCCATTTCTCCTAAGGCCCCTATGTGGCTTACCCCTGAAGAGAAGGCTGCAGGAATCAGCAAAGAACTGAAAGTAGCAGCTCATAGATTCCTTTGCCCTACATGCGGAAAAGAATTCAGCCTATTCCAATCAAGAGCCGTCGCATGTAAATATTGCGTGAAAGCAAATCAAAATTGCCCGAATGTCAGATGCCCGTATTGCGATACGGAATATCCGTTAAGCGGATTCATTGTGCCAGATAAACAAGACAGTACCCACATGAATCAATATGCAGATAACGTATTCAACGGCTTTGATGACACTTACAACAGAAGATGATATCACTCGATTTCGAGTATATTGAAACCTGTAAGCGGATCCTTTTTTCTCAAAGGACCATCACCGACAATCTCTTTTATGACTACTTCCAAGACAAGCCATGCAATTATTCCTGCACGGAAACATCCTGTTACCGAATGACCATCCCTTCCGACAGAACCATGCATATGCATTATCGGATCCCCATTCTCATCCGAGAACACGGTTCCTGTACCTGTTATCTCTGATGGCGCTTCAACTGTGTATATTATCGGATCGATTTTATCTTTGATAGGAAGTCTTGGGCCTACGACCATCTTAGAACCTGCATTACAACCGCCCACGATTGTAACTGTGGCACTTTTAATATCGTGCTCGCGTGCAAAACTTTCGATGACCTCATGAAGAAACTCTCCAGTCTCCAATCTGAGAACGAATATCCTTCCTGCGGACATCTCTGAGTATTTCATTCTATCATCAGCGATACTTACTATACTTATCCATCAATCTGCAAATCCTATCGTACTCTTCTTTCGTGAGGTCCCCCTCTTCTAAGAATGTCCTAGCAAAATCCTTTGCATCCTTGGTAGAAACACGAGATGCTTTTGCAATAACTGATGCCAAAAATGATGAAGCTTTGTTGGGATCCATCGCCGAATTCGACAAAACATCATTCATATCATACTTGAAAGGCGATAATTTATGCGTGTTCAACATAGATTGACGTTTAGCTCCACTGTCCCTAGACCTCGATTTTGATCTCGTGTTCTGTTTGTTCGGGGATGGTTTATAAACTTTCTGCGATGAACTCGTGCTTGTACTAGGACCTACCAAGAATATTTCTCCAAGAACCTGACCTTCTTATATTATTTAATAGTCTCTCATAGTCAAAGAGTATTTTTGAGATTTAAATACAGATTAAAATAAATATGGACCACCCAATAACTAAACGATGGCAGAAAAAGACGGAATTGGTCAATTTGTATCCCACGATATGCGTGACAGATATACCACCAAATCACTATACGCTGCATACATAATCCTGTTAATCGTATCGATCTTTGTTCTTTTCGGAGGATTATTTTTTCAAAGTTATGTCTGCGTTATCATTTCGATTCCTGTGATATTCACTCTTGTAGATGCTTTATTCACTGACAAAACGGTTGTTCATATACCACCCCTCATGATCTTCATAATGATCATTCTGATGATACTTCTCCTGTTAGGAAAAGTGTTCGTGACCGGATATATAATCGATACGATAGCAGACCTTCTATTCGGCATCGCTTTAGGGCTTGCAGGACTAATCATGACATATTCCCTTCTTAGCACTATACCAGGAGTACGCGATGAAAAACCATTCCTGACCGCTTTTGTATCTCTGTCTCTGGCATTGTCTTTATTCACGATCTTAGAAACTCTCCAATACGTTATACTGATGCTCATGAACCAACCAACTTTCACAATAAAAGAATTCATGGCAGAACTTGCACCAATGATCATCGGTGCTCTGTTCGTCTCTATCCTGTTTTACCTTAACAAGAAGAACGGGCTTTTCAAATACACGGTAACGAAGTATATGGAATCCAATCCTGGAACCATAAGTATCAGCGAATATGAGATCCAAGAGATAAGAAAAGCTATCAGAAACGGAGAAAGTGAAAATGTAGAATATAAATCCACTCTGAGAACGAATCTTGCAACCGGCGAGAAAGATCCCAGAATGGAAAAAGCAATTCTAAAAACACTGGTTGCATTCCTTAACAGCAACGGCGGAACCTTACTTGTCGGCGTTTCGGATGATGGGACAATTATCGGCATAGATGAAGATAGTTTTGACAACCGCGATAAGATGAATCTACATATGACCAATCTTATTTCCAGCCAGATAGGAAATGAATTTCTTCCATTTATCTCATTCAAACTTGTGGACATTGATGAAAAATGTGTCATGAGAGTTGTTTGTAAAAAAAGCGATACGCCTGTATTCCTTACAGAGGGGAAAACCGAAACGTTCTTTGTGCGTTCCGGACCGTCTAGTGTGGATATCAATGGAATGAATCTTTTGAATTATGTCAAGAACAGATTCAAAAATTCTAAAAATAGAAAGAACTGATAAAAAATTTAAACATAAAAAATGAATTGTTTTTATTCTTTCTCTTCTTTTTCCGCAACAGCTTTTGCTTTCTTTATCGCGTTAGTGATCACAAGTGTAGCAATTACTGCAACGACGGTTACTATGACTGCATATGTGGTCAATCCGAGCAGACTGTCCGGATCATTTGGGTACATGCTTGCGATCAATGATTTTATCGTCTCATTCCAAGCAAGAGCCGCGACCAATCCGAATGCTGCGATGATTAGAGAGGCCGTTGCTTCTAAAAACTGAACTCTAAGTTGTGCACTTACCATATTTATCAATTCTTGAAAAGTGCAGTCTCGATATAAGACTTTTGAACATAATAGGAAACAATATATCACCATTTGCAGATAGACCGGAAAGGGTGGCAATGAACCTGAGATCTTTCTTTGACAAGAATCCCAAGGTCGCACTGGCTTTTTCAGGCGGTGTCGATTCTTCATTCTTATTATATTCTGCAAAAAGAAACAAAGCAACTGTCAAAGCATATTTTATAAAGACCCAATTTCAGCCTCACTTCGAATTGGAAAATGCGAAAAGGATTGCAAAACATCTTAATGCAGATCTGCGCATCATCGACGCGGATATCCTTTCGTACGATGACGTAATAAAAAATACGGAAGACCGCTGTTATCATTGTAAAAGAGCACTGTTCTCCATATTCATCGAAGAAGCCAAAAAAGACGGATTCTATACGTTCATTGACGGAACCAATTTCACGGATGTGGAATCGGAACGTCCCGGAATGCGCGCTCTTAAAGAAATGTCGATAATGTCTCCTATGCGCGAATGCGATATGACCAAAAATCAGATCAGGGAACTTGCAAAAGCCGTAAAACTTCCAACGTGGAATTTACCGTCATACTCATGTTTAGCTACAAGAATACCCACTGGCACAATTATCACATCGGAGGATCTGGAACGCACTGAACGTTCCGAGAATATACTTTTCAAAATGGGTTTTAACGACTTTCGCGTATGTTGCAATGGAAACTCAGCACTTATTAAGGTCAAATCCGAACAGATGGAAAAAGCAAAAGAATGCCTCAAAGATATTGAAACCGCTTTATCTGATGACTATGATTCCATCTCATTGGATCCCACTCCGAGGTAAAGAAATGGATACTCTGAAATTATTGACACAGGTGCACGACGGCGAGATAACACCTGATGAAGCATTACTAAAACTGAAGATGGAGCCATTCGAAGATCTAGGCTATGCAAAAGTAGATCACCATCGTGTTCTCAGACAGGGCGCAGCAGAGGTCATATATGGAGCTGGAAAAACCCCGGACCAGATCTACAATATAGCTTGTTCATTACTCAAAGATTCACAGTGCGTACTCGCTACGCGCGTGTCAAAAGAAGCAGCAGACCAATTATGCAGAGAATTAGATCTTGTGAAATATTACCCAGAAGCCAACATGTGTATCATCGGTAAAATACCTAGTCCAAAAGGAGAAGATTTCATAGCGATCGTCACAGGCGGTACAAGCGACATACCTGTAGCAGAAGAGGCGGCACTTACTGCAGAAGCTCTCGGGAATAACGTTGAACGCATCTATGATGTGGGTGTGGCAGGCCTTCACAGGCTGCTTGCACATCTTGATGTGCTGATGAAAGCAAAGGTGGTCATTGCCATAGCAGGCATGGAGGGGGCCCTTATCAGCGTAGTAGGCGGACTCGTAGATGCTCCTGTCATCGCTGTCCCTACATCGGTCGGATACGGTGCTTCTTTCGAAGGAATATCTGCACTGCTCTCAATGTTGAATTCGTGCGCAAGCGGAGTGAGCGTCGTTAATATCGACAACGGGTTCGGCGCGGGATACCTTGCGAGTATGATCAACCAAATAGGAGAAAATAACCAATGAGAACCATTTATTTTGAATGCTTGGCCGGTGCATCAGGAGACATGATCATGAGCTCTCTGGCGGATCTTCTTCCAGATCCAAATATCTTCATAAAGAAAATTCAAGATCTGAAAATCCCCAACGTAACGTTCGAGCTAGACCGTGCATCCAAATGCGGAATAAATGGAATTCACATAACAGTTAAAGTCCACGGTGATGAGGAAGATAACACCGAACACTGTCTGAAACACAGTCATTCGAAATTAGATGCGATTCATGATGTGATCGATCACCTAAATGTCTCCCAGAATGTGAAAAAAAATGCTAATGATATATACGATCTCATCGCAGAAGCAGAATCCAATGTGCATAAAAAACCCATTGATCAGATACATTTCCATGAAGTGGGAGCATTAGATGCAATAGCAGACATCGTAGGTGTATGTATGCTCCTCGAGATGCTGGAACCAGAACAGATCATATCATCACCTGTCCGTCTGGGATTTGGACATGTAAGCTGCGCGCATGGTATCATTCCGATACCTGCTCCTGCAACAGAATACCTCATCCGCAACATTCCATCTTATGCAGGAGATGCAGAGGGAGAATTCTGTACACCAACAGGGGCTGCCGTTCTGAAACACTTCACAAAGAATTTCAAAACCATGCCTCTGATGACTTACGAAAACGTAGGATATGGAATAGGAAAGAATGATTATTCCATTGCGAATATCATGCGTGCATATCTGGGAGATGCAAAGGACGACCTTCCTGAAATCTGCGAACTCATATGTAATATCGACGACATAACGCCGGAAGAATTAGGATTCGCTTCAGATATCCTGATGGAAAACGGTGCCTTGGATGCTTTTGTAACTCCGATCGTCATGAAGAAGAACCGCTCTGCGTTCATGCTTACCTGCCTGTGCCGGAATGACGAGTCTGAAATATTCGCTAAACTCATTATGAAACACACGACCACGCTGGGTGTACGTCAACACCTGTGTTCCCGTTATGAAATGCATTCCTGCACAGAGACAATATCAACTGAATACGGGCCCGTTCGTGTGAAATACTCAGAAGGATACGGCATCAAGAAGAACAAAGCAGAATACGATGACATTGCAAAATTGGCACACGATAACAATGCATCTATTTCGGATGTTAAAAAAAGCCTGAGGCTATGAACATTCCTATGGATGATCGTGTGGTCTGCTCTATCTGTAGATTCACTTCAACTGTTCATTCTTAAATTTCTCTGACAACATGGTTCCGCCATTCGAAATGTTATCCGGCGATAATTCATGGAACAGAACAACAATCGCTTCCTTAGGAAACTTCATAACTCTACTGAGTTCATTCGTGAAAATGTTTGCGATCTCGGTTTTCTTTGCATAATCTTGTGGCGGCAGTTCAATCGTTATTACAGGCAAAATATCATCTCCGTTTATGCGTGTTGAGCACTGTTTTTTGAACATAAATATCTTGTGTAATTGAAATATGCTCACTTAGTTCTAAAAATTTACAATTATATTCCATTGATACAACACAGTGATCCCTAAGTGGTCCAAAAATATCAACTGAGTAAAAATGAATGAAATTTGTCACAATGTATTCTCTTATAGGATAATCTATGATTTTTTTCATAAAGTTGTCTCTTACAGATTTTTATATATTTTTACGAATCATAATATACCGTTATTCAGGTTGGTATCCACAGATAAAAAGATCATTATAGTTGCAATAGTGGTGATTTTAGTGGCAAGTATTATGCATTCACGAACAATGATTCTAAAGCAACTGATGTCACATACAACGACAACGAAGGTACGATCTCCAAAAGAGAAATAACTTTCACAAGTACAAACGAGGTCATTCAAGCGTATATGTTCACCAACGGCGACTGCGTATTTGGAAACTGGAACACAAAAATGGATGGCACCGATACCACATATGTCAATGGCTAATCAGCAGTATATGGAACTTTACTCTATACTCAATGGACCGAAACATATTGTGTCACATATTCTACCCTAGCTATTGCTCCGCTTACTCTGAAATTCAACGGTGAAATCATGGATACAAATGGCTCACTCCCACAGTATTGCCAACAACTGTCATTGCACTGACCGGTCTCAAAAGTTGGGAACTTTCAGGAAACGTCTTCTTGTGTGTATAATTAAGACATCTAATCTGATGACAACTGTAACAGATGCAAATAATATGACTTACGCTCTTGTCAATGATGTCCAAACCACAACGATAGAGACCGCCAACAATATCGGACTTTAGATATTCTTCATTATACCTCATTAAGAAAAAACTTTTTCAAAACTTTTTATTTTACTTTGAAAATAAACTTGAATGCCTGTTGATTACATTCATTTGAAAATCAAAAGGAGGTACGTTAACGGAGACAAATGTAAGGGTCATT
>JALNYB010000119.1 GCA_023230065.1 Candidatus Methanomethylophilaceae archaeon | reverse complement strand
CATCTGAAGCGTCTACCAACCTTGCAAGATATGTCGGAATGAGATACGGTCAACAAGATGGGGATCTTTCTCTGAAATTCGACGACTATTTCACATACTTCCGTTCAAAATACTTCGGAGATGAGGCTAAAAGGAGGATCCTTCTCGGCACATACACAAGAATGGCAGGATTCAGAGACAGATACTATGCCAAAGCTCTCAGAACCAGACTATACGTCATAGACGCGTATAAACAGATATTCAAAGACCATGATGCAGTACTTGCACCGACTATGCCCTTCGTATCGCCCAAATTCGCAGACATATCTAAAATGACACCTGTTGAATCATACAAAGCTGATTATCTGACTGTTCCAGCAAACCTTGCGGGAACTCCTCATCTTTCCGTTCCATGCGGATACGATGATGACGGAATGCCTATCGGAATGCAGTTCGTAACAGACCACTGGAACGAAGACCTGCTTCTCACGATGGCCAACGAATGGGATAAGAACTTCAACATGAGAAAACCGGAGGTGTCTATATGAAGATAGGATTAGAGGTGCATGTTCAATTACCTACAGAATCCAAGATGTTCTGCTCATGCCCTACAACTGACGCTGAAGCACCCAACACTCATGTGTGCCCTACTTGTCTCGGAATGCCGGGATCGAGACCAGTTCTCAACAAACAGGCAGTAATATACGGTATAATGTTAGCAAAAATGCTCAACTGCAGCATCGATGACACCACATGGTTCTCTAGGAAAACCTACTTCTATCCTGATATGAGTAAAAGCGTTCAGATAACACAATACGACCATCCTATTGGCGGAGCCGGAATGTATTATCTGAACGGAAAGACACCGATAAGGATCACCCGCATTCACCTTGAGGAAGATCCTGGAAAGACCAAAAGGGTCGGAGACCTATCATCACTTGTAGATTACAACAGATCTGGAATACCATTAGCTGAGATAGTCACAGAACCTGATCTTAAGACCCCCGCACAAGCAAGAGAATTCCTAGGACAGCTTATAGCAGACATCAGACATGTCATCGACCTTCCCGGAGACGGAGAAAGAAGTATCCGTTGCGACTGCAACCTTTCAGTTGGTGTAGAAAGATGCGAAGTGAAGAACGTCACCGGACTGAAGAATGTGGAGCGCGCACTCACGTTCGAAATGATAAGACAGACCAAAATACTGAAATCCGGTGGAAAGATCGTTCGTGAGACAAGACGTTTCGATGAAGAACGCGGAGTTACCATCTCCGTAAGGAAAAAAGAACTCGAATCCGACTATGGATACATAGACGAACCTGACCTTGGAATATTCCATATTAAGAACATGGTGGATTCCATCCATATCAAAGAAAGCCCTTTGAATATGACATTGAGACTTGTCAAACAATACGGAATAGATGAGAATACTGCCAGACAGCTGGTCTCCACTTCTACAAAGATCGCAGAGATCTTTGAAGAACTAGCAAAAACCACAGATGTTCAAACAGCAATATCATGGACCACGGGTATGATAAGCGCCAACTGGAAAGCCTTTGAAATGAGAGACGAAAGTCATGAACACATCATAGAACTTGTCAAAACTTTCAAGGACGGCAATATGACAGATACAGAATGCAACCTTGAATTGAAATCATTCATGACCGGAACATCTGTGGAATCTGTTAAAAATGCATCTGCAGACCTTGAGGTTATAATCAACAAATTCCTCGATGGCAACCCAGAAATCGTAGAGGATTCGCGTAAGAACGATAAAGCCGCAAACAGGGTCATCGGTCACGTGATGAAAGAAACAGGCGGATCATATTCTTCTGCGGACATAGTTGCTGCTACGAAAAAACTGATAAGTGCCAGATTCTAAAATATATTAAATCCGGATCGGTAAAAAATACCGATCCGGCAATTATCATTTATTTACTGTTCTTCAGAATCTTCTGTTTCTTCGAACTGGAAATCATCCGTTGCCAAAGTTATGATCTGGAGCTCTTCGAGAGTCTCATCATCAACCTTCTGCGGTGAACCATCAAGCACAGATGCTGCCTTTTTATTCTTAGGGAATGCAATAACATCACGAATAGTATCCTTTCCAAGAAGAATCGAAATGAACCTGTCGATACCTAATGCGATACCACCATGAGGTGGCGCTCCGTAACTCAAAGCCTCGATGAAGAATCCGAAATTACGCTCTATCTTCTCATCTGACAATCCGAGTTTCTTGAAGACTTCAAGCTGTTTCTCGGGTCTGTTGATCCTTAATGATCCGGAACCGAGTTCATTTCCATTTAAACATATATCAAAACATGCTCCGCCGACATATGGTGCGTTCAAATCCTCATTCAAAGGCAGAACAAACGGATGATGGAACGAATCGTATTTTCCAGATACGGGATCGATCTCGAACATCGGACAATCAACAAGCCATAGGAACTGGAACTCATCCCTAGGGATAATATCCAAATCTTCAGCAAGTTTTTTCCTAAGCAATCCTCCGCCCTCGTATGTGGATTTCCATGGACCAGCGATGAGGAAAAGAAGATCTCCTTCCTCTGCATCCATCTTATCCTTAATTGCGTCGAGTATCTCTGGAGTAAAATATTTAGTGATGTTGCTCTCAAGAACGCCATCTTTGCATCTCATCCATGTGAGACCGCCTAATCCGCATTTCTTAGCATAATGGATGTAACGATCTACATCGTTCCTTCCGATCTTATCTCCGGCAACATCCGACTTGAGGTTGACACCAGCAACAATCCCGCCGGCTTTCATAATCCTCTGGAATATATCGTACGGAACATCTTTTACAGTTTCTGTCAAAGAAACAAACTGAAGTCCATATCTCATATCTGGCTTATCTGATCCATATTTCTCCATTGCTTCTCTGTAGGCGACCCTGATGAATGGTGTCTTGAGTTCCTTCCCATACATGCCTTTCCAAACATGAGCAATGAGTTCTTCGATCGTATCCTGAATGTCCTTCATATCGACGAAAGACATTTCCACATCCAATTGTGTGAATTCAGGCTGACGATCTTTACGTGAATCCTCATCGCGGAAACATCTTGCGACCTGATAATAACGATCCATACTTGCGACCATCAGCATCTGTTTGAAGAGCTGAGGTGACTGAGGAAGTGCGTAGAATGTTCCGGGGCGTACCCTTGACGGAACTATGAATCCTCTTGCTCCTTCGGATGTTGATCTTGCAAGAATAGGCGTCTCGATCTCAAGAAAATTCTTTGATTCGAGATACTGCCTTGACAGATGGAGGAATTTGCTCCTGAATTCCATTGTCTGGATCATTTCGGTTCTTCTGAGATCCAGATATCTGTATTTCATCCTTATATCTTCATTAGGAAGCACTCCTTCCTTCTGATCTCCTAACTCGAAGGGCGGTGCCTTTGACTTGTTGAGAAGCTCTGCCGATGTTATAAGGACCTCTATATCCCCGGTAGGATTTCTTCCATCAGCAGTTCCTTCCACTCTATTCCTTACAGTACCATTGATTAAAACAGCTGATTCACGGTTAAAGGTCTTCATGACCTCAGAAAGTTCATTTACATCCGATCCTTTAGGAAGATCTTCCGGG
>JALNYB010000118.1 GCA_023230065.1 Candidatus Methanomethylophilaceae archaeon | reverse complement strand
CATGGGATGAGGAAGTCGCTTGGAGGTTGGATCGTATATACTGGCTCAGGAACACTAATGCGGACAGGGGTGGCCCAGATAGTTATTTGAAAGACATCTACAAGATATTCCCGTTCGAATTCTTCGATAAAAACAAATCGCCGGCGATGAAAAATCAGTTGTTCCGTGTCTTAGAAGCAATCTACCCTTCGATTCTTGAAATGATGACGGGCAGTATATCGCGCAGCAACAGTAGATTAAAGAAATACGTCAAGACTGAGATTTCATCTACAGGACTTTTGTCGGATGAAACGCTGGATAAACGTAGGGAATCGCTGATCTATCAACACAGGATGCACCCCGAGATTTCCCGTACCCCCGCCAAATTGTTCTACTCTGATTTGAAGCCAGGCCTGATGGATGGCAGCAATACACAATCAGATTCATGGGGTTACAGAGTACGTGGTAAGAATCAGCACGTCCAGTGGTTAGATTGCAAATACAACGATTACAGAAACACCAACAGTGAAGAAGGAAAGATCATCTGCGACGAGCTAATCAAATTCATAGATTGGGCGAAGGACCATCGTCGTGATGAAGGGCCTTATGAAGTGATCCTGCTCACATTCTATGTCGCACAGAAGAGACTGCTGAGTAAGATGGTCACTAAAAAATTGTACAAGAAAGAGGAAGAAAAATCATTCATTTCTTTCGATAACGTCAATATCAAAATCAACACGGTGGATTACATCCAGGGGCAGGAAGCGGATATCGTATTCCTCTCAATGGTAAGGAACAGAAACATAGGGTTCATGGACACCCCCAACAGACTAAACGTAGGCATCACCCGTGCCAGACACAACATGGTCTTCGTTGGAAATTATGGGTTCTTCTCAATGAACACAATATCTGCCGAACTAAAACAGATTGCAAGGAATGCTATGGGGGCTAACGAATGAAAATCGACATGGATCTCGAGGACACGGTTCATTTCAAATACTGTGTCATCGAGATGAAGGAGGATACCGAACGTCCGGATTTATGTAGGATGCTGGCAGCATTCCAGGATGATCCGAACGGTCTTCCTCAGAGAGTATTGGACCTGTTCAAAAAATATGATCTCGTAGATGGCAACAAGCTGACTGACATCGGGAAACAACTCATCGGAAATGGTACGATCCAGATGCCAGAATACGGAACGTATGAAGTTGCATTTGTGGATTCTAAACTTATTGGCAGATGTGATGATGAGGGAGTAATCGCAATCAAACGCAAATCTGTCGATGCGAAGAACTATCGTAGAGCCGACTCAAAGATGGAATTCCAGGCCCATGATGTTGACCGCGAGAATAAAGTCGTCAATGGAAAAGGACGCATCCTCACCGAACAGGAATCGTTTATTATACACCCATTCGAGGTCAATTACAAATACGACAGTGAAACCGCGGAGGCAGCATGTCTATTGGAAACCAAGATTAATTGGACCAATGAGACTGATGCACGGGCCAACAAAACAGCATCAACCCAGATTAGTATTACCAAAGCCCCCAAGATTGATCCCGAGACCATCAAAGAAGGTACTCTTCCCGCTTATAACAAGAAGTTTGGTTCGGTAATGGTTGACAATTTTGACGCATTTGAAGAGGATGAATTGCTGGCCATGAAGTATGACACCACAGATCATCCAGCCATCTTGGAATCCTGCCAGAAGAAAATCAAACGTTTCTCTGCAAAAAACGTCCCGTTGATGAGTTCTGATGATAAGGTTATCACACAATGGATGTCGTTGTTTAGGAAGAAATTGTGGAGCAACAAATTCCTATCCCTATCGGAGGCAGAGGATGATCAAAAGGATTGGCTGAATAAGATAGCAGGAAAGGAAATTCAAAAGCACATTCTGAAGGACGAAAAACTGTTCGAAAACCTCGGAGGATTAAGATCGTTTTGGAATGTTGCGGCCATAAGAGATCTCTCCCCCACGCAATCCGTCTACCGTTGCACATTCTACGTTTATGAGGGTGACGATGATGAGCAGATTCGCAGAAATCTGTTCAGAAACAATACTGCACCGATTGACACGGTCTACATTTTCGATAGGTATGTTGCGAAATATACGCCTGAGGTTCTCAGGCAGCTCGTCGGTCCGGATGTCAAATTGGTCTTCATCATCCCCACCAGGAAAAGCGGTGAAATCGGAACCAACGGACTGGACATCAGACAATTACCAGAAGGGTGCCAGTATAGGGAAGACACAAGAAAATGGACGGACACGCACGACAGATTGATCGTCATCAAGTACGACAGCGGAGATGTGGATTCCTGGTTTATGACCAATTCAATCGACCATCTGCAATTGGTGGATAACAAGATTCATTGCGACACCAAGATGAGAATATCGCCCGAATATGATCTGGATCCGTACATTGAAGGATTCATCGCGGAGGGATTCAAATGAACAGATTATGCGGCCAGAGAACAATCGACTATTCCGCAGAGGTAGTTGACAACGCTTTCGTCTCCATCCCGGATGCAGAATCTTCCAAGAACGTCTTCGTCGCATTTGAAGAAGTCGTAAAGGCAATCAAAGGTGGGGCCATTATGATTGCATCCGATTCGATTCCAGATGAAATCGGCAGTTTTGTCAATGACCTATACGGGCGCGGAATCAATTACATCTACTTGCTGACAGGGACAGAAAAAGTCCCCGAAATTCTATACGGAAAGGCATATTTGCGCAAAATAGACAAGAAACAAAATGGTGTTCTGATTATCCAGAGAACCGATGATGGAAAGCTGACATCATGGGTCTTCTCGGACAAAACCTTGAAGTATGGTCTGAAATCCGAAACTGGATTCGCCCAGATTCTCTATCAGTCATTCTGTTCATTGTTCTGGGAGCAGGCTACATCCGAATCGTGTGTCGATAACAAGTGGAGGAAACCTCAGAAATCGCCTTTCCAGTATATTCCCGTGGATGATTCGGTTTGTATTTCGGGTGAATCTCTCCTGTCCAGAATACACGAATTAGAGGATGGCAAGAGTGCTGTGGCTTACCTCGATTATCGGAATATGGACTTCTGCCAGGACATTTCCGGTAAAGATAAACAGCTGATCATCAAGGACAGGGAACTGAAGGATCTTGATGCAGTGAAAGAGATTGATACATCAGTCTATCTTACGGGAACCGAGATACCGCCATTCGACATCGTTTTCAACAGAGATGCTGGAATCGTGTTTCCCTCCGAGGTCTCATCCAAATGCGTTAACTGGATTCTGATGTTCGAAGATGTGTCATCTTCAAAAATCGCCGATGTCTGCGACAAGAAGTGGCAGTTCTTCAAGACCATCTCAGTCGGAGATACGCTCGATCATTCCGTTCGTAGATTGGCGGCCCTGGATTCGGAATACTATGTAGAGTCACAAAAGGCGGTCGCAAAGGATTACGTGTGTAAAACGGTGGAGGACTATCTGGATGATGACCGGGCATTCAACTGTTACATCGAAGATAATCCGGTTAAAACCTATGATTCTGTGAAGATCGACTATAGCATCACATTCTTCCCGCCGCCACTGCCGAAGAGTGCATCACTCCACAAAGCAAATGGAGAATGGAAGAAAACCCTCGAGGAATGGACCAAATCTATCGAGAACATAGGGCTTCGTTG
>JALNYB010000117.1 GCA_023230065.1 Candidatus Methanomethylophilaceae archaeon | reverse complement strand
ATACTTGGGCCTGCAGGAATCAATATCGTATATGTGCCTGTATCGAGATCCTTGTCGTCTCCTCTCAAGCCGCTCTTATGAGATATCTTTGCGATATCTCCTTCTGAATAATTTTCATCAGGAAGCAGTACATGTATGCCATAGTGTTTGTATTCGTTATTTTCGATGATCTCTGAGATCATCTTCGCCTGTTCGATTTTACTGCTGTCTGTCATACGATCACCGATACCGTCATCTATTCCAAAGATGTCCGAATATGTTTCATCGCATGATTCCATGTATTGATGATAACATCAGACACGAAGGGAAAGAAGGAACACCATTTATGCTTAATATGTACATTTAACATATATTAATTGAATGTAACGGTACTTAAGAAATATCGATTTACAGCGGTCAACACAGTATGAATATGTGAAAACAACAGATATGTATCGAATATCGTGGGAAGAAGGTCATTTACTGTGGATCTTCGGAAAAAGAATATTACTTAGTAGATGGGTACGAAGATCATGGAATGCAATCCGAAGAAACGTGAAGAAGTGGATAAGATGATGAATGCCATAAAAGTAAGGTATGGTGCCGTACCGCTTGTAACCGAGGTTTTGTCGGAACGTCCTGATAAGTTCATACCCATGGTGCATACAGCCACTCAGATAATGGAGAAAGACTCGTCATTCGATTCCAAGACCAGATATCTTTTAGCGCTTTCTGCCGCAGCCGCTTTGGGAGGGGAACACTGCATAAGGCTTCAGATGAATCATGCCCTCGAGGCCGGGGCCACCAGGGATGAGGTTCTGGAAGCGCTTCTGATAAGTTCATACATGTCCATGACAAGGTCACAATCGTACTCTTTTAGGATATTCCAAGAGATTTACGGCAAATGTGATATGCCAAATACCGACTGATCATTTCGTTTGGTAGATGTAGCATCAATTCATCATTTCATTTCATGCAGAAACTAGTAGAACCATAACATTCATGCCAATCTCACTAGATTATCAAAATGTAACAATTTAGTATCAGCAGGAATAATCCATATGACAAACGAAGGCGAGTCGACGATCACTATCATTGCAGCGATAGTTGCCAATATTTTGATCGGTATCGTAAAATTTATTGCGTCCGGCATCTCTGGATCAGCGGCAATGGCTTCCGAAGGTATCCATTCGATTGTGGACTCTGGAAACGGATTACTTATACTTCTTGGAATAAAGCGTTCCAACAAGAAAGCAGATCGCGACCACCCTTTCGGTCATGGAAAGGAACTTTATTTCTGGACTCTCGTTGTTTCGATCTTGATATTTTCTGTCGGTGGTGGCATATCTATATCTCACGGATATGATGCGCTCATGGAGGCTAGAAACGGCACCCATGTACTCGGGGACCCGACCATCAGCTACATCATATTCTTCGTGGCAATGGTAATAGAAGGCACCTCGCTCTTGATAGCTGTAAAACATTTCAATCGTGCTCGCAAGGAAGTGGGCATGAAGCCTATGGAATACATACACGAATGTAAGGATCCAAGTCTTTACACAGTGGTATTGGAGGATCTGGCAGCAGAAGTTGGATTGGTCATAGCATTGGTGGGAACATTTTTGGGACATGCACTTGGCAATCCGTATTTCGACGGTACAGCATCCGTATTGATCGGTGTGGTGCTCATAGCTGTTGCAGCCATACTGATGCGCGAGAGCATGGGGCTTCTTGTAGGTGAAGGAATGACCTCAAAAGAAGTCCGTCGGGTGGAAGATATAGTAAAAGCAGATCCTTCGGTTGCCGAATGTGGACGCGTACTGACAAATTATTTTGGACCTTACAGTCTACTGATAAGCATAGATGTCACCTTCAAGACCACCTGCGACCTATGCGGTGTTATGGATTCAATAGATCGCATAGAGCTCGCCATCAAAGAAGAGTTTCCCCAGACGACACGTATATTCGTAGAGGCCGAGTCCTTGAGCTGTGTCAGAGGTCAAAGGGATCAGATAGAGGAAATGCTTGGGGACAGGGAAAATAACTGATTTAGGTTAATATTCCAGGTTTTTCGGGTTTTTATTTGGAGATGGCTTTCACAAAACTGAACCACAAGGTTTCGAAATTATCATATCATCGGACGGTAGCAACATTGTTCTTTCACCGTTTTTATACAAAAAATATCATATTACCCGAAGAATATCTTTTCCTGTTTCGATGAGGATCCATCTACTCAAAGCATAATATGTAGCAAGAATCCCCATTATGAAAATGAAGACTCCACCTAGGACATACATGTGAAAAACCGCCTCGGAAATGCCGCCGATAAAGAACAGAATGGAAATCGCAGAAAGTATGACCTCTTTTCTGAGAAGAAATGCAATTCCTGTTATTCCAAGTATCAGGGAGGTTATTATGTCCACCAGTCCGGAAGGCGTATATCCGAATATCACTACTGTTGCAAAGATGAAACATGAAAGCCCGAACATCAACATCATTATTCCTTCGGGTATCATTCCCCTTACTAAGGCGTACAAGGCAAAGGACATAACTGCCAATGAAAGGAAGAATTCCGCTACACAATATGGAACCGAAGTATAATCTACAAACAGGAACTCGTATCCAACCAGCAATGTGAGTGTGGCGAAAGTGTACATTCCTGCTACGATAACAAGTTCGAAAGGCCTGTCACGGTCTTTCTCAGCTATCGCAGATATCTTGTTCTGAGTTACACGGAATATATTCTTGCCAGTCTCACCGAGGATAAGATTACCTAATGAATAGTATGCGAAGAATAGTCCAGACATCATCAGGCCTGCACCGACAAGTACATTCAGGCCGTCAGTCTTTATCGCATATGCGAAAGATATGCTCACCGCGAATGATAAAGATGCTATGCCTAGAAGGTAATTTTTTCTTCCTATGAATAGTATCGCGGCTATGTATATGCCGATCGAGAACAAGATATCCAATACCTCATATCCCTGAACATTCAGCAATAATGCTCCCAAGGAGAATGAAAGCGATGAGATTCCGGTGAACATGACCACCATTCCCTCGGTAACAAGATTACGGGAGAACATATGGATCGAGAATATCAAAACGAAGGCAGAGATTATCGATTTTGTAACATCGTAAGCGCCATCATCCACTTCCATGAAATCCCAGAAACTGTTCAGATAATTCAATCCGGCCCAGATCATCAGCAGTCCGATCAACATGAATGCGGTCACCGACAGGAACGTGGCCTCATCTCCGAATACCTTTTCGTCTTTTGAATAGACATTCTCTATCTCGAACTGGATCTCTTCCGACATTTATGCGACCTCTTTTTTTGATAGATGCAGATTCCTTGGCAGGACATCTTTTCCGGTCTCGAAGAACAGCAATGCGGCTATTGCACTGTACGCGGACACGATCTTAAGTATCGTAATCGCGACCTCCAACGACTCGGCCTGTTCCGTGAATGATTCCAAGAAGAACACAAGGAATATCAACAGACACGTCATGAAAAGCAGAACGTCCCTCTTCATGAAGAATTCTATCGTCAATGCAATATAGACCACAGATAATATCATGTTCAATGACGCTGGATATTCGAGATGCATAAGACTCAGTATGGCGGCTGAGAATGTGGATATTGCCAATACGAACATCATGAGTCCCTCGCCG
>JALNYB010000116.1 GCA_023230065.1 Candidatus Methanomethylophilaceae archaeon | reverse complement strand
CCAACGCACAGTCTGTTACCATGACCTCGTCCATTTTTTTCAGTAGGCTGATGAGGTCCGGGTCCAATTCTTTGATGGCTTTAAGAGTATCTGGTGCGTAACCGCCCATGTTCGAACACATTTCTCCGAATTCTTTGTTGTTGTTACAAGGCATGACCAATTATCTCAATATTAGTTTATAAAAGAAACACATTAACATATTTCAGCGTAACTGTTTTAATCAGACGAGGGCATTGGTATGTTCATGGAAGCTCTTATCTCGAAGGAGATGTCATCTAAACTTAACATTCTTCAGCAAGAGATATTTGCAAATAATATTCCTGTTGTCATAGTGTTCGAAGGAAGCAGCGGACGTGTCATCGGACGCGTCATCAACGAACTCATAAGATGTCTTGAACCTAGAGGGGTTAATTATGTCCATATAGACCCTGATAATTGGGACGGACCCAAATCTGTTATGGAGTGTCTTCAGAAGACCCCTGCCAAAGGGATGATCTCTTTATACGACAGGTCCTGGTATTCTCTTTTCATCAATACATCAGGTGACGATCAGAAACATCTCGATGATGCACTCTCCATGAGTAATATATTCGAGAAATATCTGACCGACAACGGTGTGTATCTCATCAAAGTCCTCTTAATAGCTACGACCGAGGTACTGAAGAAATACGGAGATCAATACGGGCCCCACGATTCTAAGAAAACATTTCTGTCGATAGATCATATTGATCCTGTCAAGTATAGAACTGTTATGTTGGATCATGTTTTTGAGGAAACTGACACAATATATGCCCCGTGGGATCCGATCGCAGTCGATACGATAGATAAAACCGTTGTGGAAGCCGCGGCCGTCATACAGGAGCGCCTTCTTAGCAGACTCAAACATGTTCCCGTGCTTTCTCCTGTTTACATCGAGACGATATATCCCAATCCGCGTATCGGAATGGACCTCAACAAGGAGTGTTTGCCTGAATACAGGGGAAAGATAAACAAACTTTCAGATGAATTGGCAGAGCTTCAGGTAAAGATGGCTGAGAGCAAGCGTTCTTTGATACTTGGGTTCGAAGGCTGGGATGCGGCAGGAAAAGGATCTGCAATAAAGCATATATGTCATGCTTTGAATCCGAGGGGTTATGTTGTTCATCAGACCAAACCTCCGACCGAGGAAGAATCTGCGCATACATATCTTTGGAGATTCTGTGATACGTTACCTGATATGGGGCATATCGCAATCTATGACAGGACATGGTATGGAAGGATGATGGTCGAGCCAATAGAAGGATTCTGCATGGATGCCGAATATCTACGTGCACCTGCGGAGATCAACAATTTCGAACATATTCTGGTGAAAAGCGGAGCTATAATCTTGAAATTTTGGTTAGACATATCTCCTGAAGTACAGCTAATGAGATTCCAGTCTAGAGAGGAAGACCCTCTTAAGCAATGGAAGATAACCGATGAGGATTGGCGGAATCGTGATAAGTGGGATGAGTACGATACGCGCGTCAATAAAATGATAGAGAGTACAAACACTCCGCATGCTCCATGGATAGTGGTGGAATCCAATGATAAGAGATATGCTAGACTGAAAATTTTAAAGACCATTGTTGACGCCATCAAAGAAGCTTTGGATTCTGACGGTAAAAAAGACGGAAAAAATTAATTACGTCGATTGACGTTATATAATTTCGACAATATTAAATAATAAAATTCATTATCTCGACCAATGGTAGATGAGTTCAAGGAGAAAATTGCAGGAGAAATAACTCTTTCTGCAGATCCCGGGAAAGCCATCCGCAAATGGAGAGAGGAATTCAAACTTTCTCAGCATCAGCTTGCTGATGCAATGGGCATTTCGCATTCTGTCATAAGCGATTATGAATCAGGGCGCAGAAAATCACCTGGCGTATTGGTCATCAAGAAGATGGTCGATGCTTTTATTAAATTGGATATTGAGAACGGGTCACCCGTTATCTCACAGTATCTGCCTAATGTGAAACTTGAATGTATCATAGCAATGGATGAATTTCCAGAGGGCATCGATGAACAGAGATTCATCGAGTCCATCGGTGGAAAGAATCTGAACACCGATAGGATGCCTGCCAAGAGGATATATGGTTACACTATAGTGGACTCTGTGAAGGCAATTTTGAGTTTGAGTTCTGAGGATTATCTTAAGATATATGGATGGAGCATCGAAAGGGCACTTATTTTTACGAATGTGCATTTCGGTCGTTCGCCCATGGTAGCTATTCGCGCCCATCCTCTCACTCCTGCTATGGTGGTATATCAGCAGCCGGACCAGATCGACCCATTGGCCGTTAAATTGGCAAAACTAGAGGGCATACCTCTCGTCACGACCAGGTTGACAGTAGAGGAGATCGTAGAAAATATGAAAGCATTAAAGGAAGGGAATTAAATGGATGTAGGAATCGTAAGTTATGGAGCATATGTTCCCCGTTACAGGATCAAACCTGAGGAGATCGGAAGGATCTGGGGAGTAGATGGTAAAGGAATGGGAAAAGGATTGTTGATTTTTCAGAAATCAGTTCCTTCTCCGGATGAGGATGTCGTGACCATCGCGACTGAGGCCGCAAGGAACATGATGGCAAGGGTGCCTGATGTGGATCCAAAGGAGATCGGAGCTGTTTATGTCGGTTCCGAATCTCATCCTTACGCCGTAAAACCAACTTCGACAATAGTCGCAGAGGCCATCGACGCAACACCCGCAATGACTGCAGCGGACATGGAGTTTGCATGCAAGGCAGGAACGGCAGGAATTCAGGTATGTATGGGTCTAGTAGGCTCAGGCATGGTAAAGTACGGTGTGGCCATCGGCGCCGATACATCACAGGGAGCGCCAGGAGATGCTCTGGAATATTCCGCATCCGCGGGAGGAGCATCCTATTTAATAGGATCTGAGAAGGTTATCGCCAAGATCAACAAGACCCTGTCATTCACAACAGACACACCGGACTTCTGGAGAAGAGAAGGTCAGCCCTATCCTCTGCACGGAGGAAGGTTCACAGGAGAGCCTGCATATTTCAGACACATAACTTCCGCAGCGAAGATGATGTTCGATGCAATGGGAACGAAACCTGAAGATTATACGTATGCGGTATTCCACCAGCCTAACGGCAAATTCCCGACAAGGGTGGCCACACAGTTAGGATTTACACCCGAGCAGATCGAATGCGGTCTTCTTACGCCTAATATCGGCAATACTTACAGTGGGGCGGTCCCCTTGGGTCTGGCACACATACTTGATAAAGCAAAAGCAGGTGACAGGATATTCGTCGTATCATATGGTTCCGGAGCAGGATCAGATGCATTCGATATAACCGTCACAGATGAGATAACAGAATACAAGAGGGATAACGCGCCCGTCCTTGACAAGGTGATGGAGAATGTGGTCTATCTGGACTACGGAACATATGCTAAATTCAAGGGAAAGATCGTAATGTCGGGGTGATAAGATGAGAGATGTAGCAATAGTAGGTATCGGAGCGACCCAATTCGGTGAGCTTTGGAATAATTCATTCAGGAGTCTCGGTATCGAGGCCGGCTCAAGGGCCATCGAAGATGCGAATCTTTCAGGAGATGAGATCGATGCATTGTATATCGGTAACATGTCTGCAGGACGTTTCATCAGCCAACAGCACATCGATGCGCTCATCGCT
>JALNYB010000115.1 GCA_023230065.1 Candidatus Methanomethylophilaceae archaeon | reverse complement strand
AAAGGAATCTGTATCTGACGACACAGATTCTGGATATGGGAATACCGACAGTTATCGCATTGAATATGATGGATGTGATGGAAAAGGAAGGAATATCAATAGATACGGAAAAATTATCAAAATTATTAGGGTGTAAGGTGGTAGAGACGTCTGCTTTGAGGAACGAAGGACTTACAAAACTTATCGATACGGCATACAATGTTGCAATATCATTGGAATGCAGGTCCAATATACAGTATTCTGAAAGATTGGAAGCGTATATCAGAAAAGGCATCTCTGCAATAAAGGGAATTGTACCAGAAGACGATATCAGATGGTACTCTCTGAAGTTCTTGGAGAAAGATAAGAAAGTTACGGAAGAAGCGGATGAAGAAGTACAGACGAAGATGGATACAATCATCAACGAACTCGAAAACAAATTCGATGATGATTCAGAATGCGTCATCGCGGGAGAAAGATATTCTTTTATTGGCAGTATTGTCTCAGAATGTGTGGTGCGTTCGAAGACTGGTATTAAAATGACAAGATCTGATAAGGTTGATAAGATAGTGACTAGTCGTTGGTTGGGTCTTCCTATTTTCGCCGGTGTTATGTTCTTTGTATATTATGTCTCAATATCTACAATAGGTTCTATCGGAACAGATTGGGTGAATGATGTTCTTTTTGGGGAATATATCATTCCCAATACACAATCCTGGTTGGAAAGTATTAGTGTAAATCCTGCTTTGATAGGATTAATCGTTGATGGAATGATCGGAGGGGTTGGCGCTGTACTCGGATTTTTGCCTCAGATACTGGTTTTATTCGTTCTTCTTGTGATATTAGAGGATTGCGGATACATGTCAAGGATAGCTTTTGTTATGGATCGCGTATTCAGGAAGTTCGGACTTTCTGGAAAATCATTTATCCCAATATTGATAGGGACAGGATGCGGGGTTCCGGGAATAATGGCTTCCAGGGCTATAGAGAGTGAAAGGGACAGAAAGATTACAGTGATGACGACAACATTTATTCCATGTTCGGCAAAACTTCCGATCATAGCAATGATAGCAGGAGCATTATTTGCTGGATCAGCATTGATTGCATTAGCTGCATATTTCATAGGCATTATAAGTATATTGATTTCAGGAATAATTTTGAAGAAATGGAAGTCGGTGTCTGGAGAGCCATCCCCGTTTATAATGGAATTGCCTCCTTATCACGTTCCTGGAGTATCAACAGTCATCATGACGACCTTTGAGAGATGTTGGTCCTTCGTCAAGAAGGCTGGAACATTCATATTATTAGCATGTGCAGCAGTATGGTTTTTTTCATCGTTCAATTGGAATTTGTCGATGGTAGATGTAGAAGCATCTATGTTGGCAGATTTCGGAAATGTCATATGTTGGGTATTTACACCGCTGGGCTGGGGAGGGAATTGGCAGTTCTCCGTCGGAACTATAACAGGCCTTCTTGCAAAAGAAAATGTAGTCGGAACGTTCGGAGTATTGTTTGGATATGCAGATGTTTCTGAAGCTGGAGATGAGATATGGACTGCTATTGCGGCACTTATAACGCCCATCGCGGGCCTGTCCTTTTTGGTATTCAATCTGCTTTGCGCTCCATGCTTCGCGGCAATAGGTGCAATGAAGAGGGAACTTGGAAGTTGGAAGGCAACAGGATTCGCAGTTGCATATCAGTGTGTGTTTGCATATGCAGTTGCAATGGTCATCTATCAGATTGGATGTTTGGTAATATATGGGACGTTCGGAATTGGAACTGTCTCAGCTATCGTTATATCAGGGATATTTGTGTATATGTTGGGATCCAAGGACCCTTTTAGATGCAAGTTAAAAAAAGCATCAGGGGCTGAGAGAACATGTTGAGTAGTATTTTGATAGGTATTGCAACATTTGTTGTGTTAATTGTTGCTGCATATGTTGTGTATCTAGATAGTAGGAAAGGTGGGATGTGTAATGATTGCAAAGGATGTAGTAGATGTTGCTGTAAAAGAGGTGATGATCGAAAGAATTGAAAACTCCGTCTAAGTCATTACCGCCTCTGATAATTATGATGCTTGTCAGAGGTCTTTTTTATTATTGATATCAAAGACCGCATCAGCTAACTCTGCTATTTCAACGGGCCTTAGCGATTCCACACGTGCATTCATGTATGGAACTTCGTCATTGGGTCCAATAAGGCCTGCAGATCTCAGTGAGGTGCCTATCTGTTTTCTTCTGTGATTAAATGTTACTTCTGTGATCTTGAAGAACATATTCTCGTCTTTCACAGAGAATGGTGCCGGGCGTGGGATTATCTGTACCAAGGCGGAATCTACCCGGGGCTGAGGTTTGAATCTTGAACGGGGTACTTTTTCGAGGATAGTACATTCTGATTTGTAGAAAAGATTCACAGTAAGACGTGAATAATCGGGACTTCCCACATCTGCGACCATTCTGTCGGCGAATTCTTTCTGTACCATGACAACAGCTTTTTTAAATTTATGATCAAGTAATTTGAAAATTATAGGGGTGGATACGCTATATGGAAGATTGCTCACGAATTTATCGAATTCTGGAAAATCTATTTTAACCGCATCTCCTTTGATGAGGGTAAGTCTGTCATGATAGGTCTCATCGATATAATTGGCAAGGATATCATCTAACTCTATACAGAATACATGATCTGATCTATCGATAAGTCTCTTTGTCAGGATACCGAGTCCGGGACCGACTTCCAAGACCCTATCGGTTTTGGCGATGTCAGCAAAATCTACATGACGCTCAGCTACTCTGGCATCAATAAGAAAATTCTGACCTTTACTTTTTTTTGGAACAACGCCGGTCTCAGCGATAAGACGTCCCGTCTCTCCTCTGCTCATCTGGACACAAAGAGATAGCGCTTTCTGTCAGGGTCTGTGATCTCAAGCACTATGCGAGCGGTGATCAGTTTTTCAGGATTTTTCACTGCAGCTCTTGCGCTTAAATCAGCAAAATCTTTGAATGCTCCGTTCTTGGATCTTGAATCTAAGATGGCGGTCATTGTTTTCTTTCCTAATCCTGGCAGTTCCTCTAATAGGTGTTTACGCATAGAAATTGGTTCAGCTTCGTTGAAGAACCTGATGAATCTTTTCTGATCAGTCAGAACGATAGTATTTATGGCGTATTCAAGTTCCGCAACTGCACCGTGTGTAAGGTCGTTTGCTCCAATACGTCTTTTGACATGGTCAATTACGGTTCTGAGTGTGTTGTCTTTTCCGATATATACACGTTCACCGATGTTAACAACAGCTCCGGCTTTTGGTACAAGTTCGAAAAGCTTGAATTCCTCGTCTCCAACAGCATAGCATAATGGTTCTTTCTTGCCGAAGTTGCCGCTGGGTGTGCCCTGTGACAGGTAATCTAGAATGTATGCGTACTCTTCCATTGAAATCCCTCGTTGAGGATGTCCTTATATGTATTTACTTACTATCTCGATAATCTGATCGATGACAGCAGGTTCTATAGTAACTCTCTCTTTGGAGAATATAGCACGCACGTCCTCAGGATACTGAGGGAGAAGGTCAGCTATTTTGCAGGCAGTAAAGGCTGAAACGTCTTTGATCTCGCTGACTTCGGCAATAAGTTGTCTTGCCTGTTCAACGGAGATCGTAGAAACTGTCCTGGCATGTTCCATAGCTGCTTTCTGAGTTGTGAGGAGTTCCCTCTTTTCATTTGCTTCGGTAAGAAAATCTCTTACTTCGGCCAAGCTTATGTATTGTTCGGACATTTTACTTCA
>JALNYB010000114.1 GCA_023230065.1 Candidatus Methanomethylophilaceae archaeon | reverse complement strand
TAAGATACGTGCACTTGCTCAGTGTGATATCGACTGTGTCTTAGAGGATTTTTCCAGAGCATTGATAAATAACATTACATCAGAAATGTTCGTTAAATTAAGAGAGGCATCCCGCGAGGGGAATACGGACATATTTAATGCAGCAACAACCATTTTTGGGTTAGAGGATGAGAAAGATGATGTTTCCTGAAGTACGTATGAGAAGGCTCAGACAGAGCTCGAGAATGAGGGATCTTACCACAGAGACGAGGTTGCACGCCGATGAGTTCGTACTGCCTTTGTTCTTCGATGAGAACATAGATAAGGTGAAGACAACAGAGTCAATGCCAGGTGTCAAGACGTATCCTCTTTCAGGATACAAGGAGATCGCATCTGGACTTCAGAAGAACGGTATCAATTCCGTTCTTGTGTTCGGAATACCCAAACACAAGGATGCACAAGGTTCTGGAGCATATGCAGAAGACGGTGTTGTTCAGAAAGCCATCAGAGGACTGAAAGAGAATTCCGATCTTCTGGTGATTGCGGATCTGTGTCTCTGCGAGTATACCGATCATGGACATTGCGGATTGCTGGATGGATGCGGATATGTAGATAACGACACTACATTGGAACTATACGGGAAAACAGCCGTTTCTCAGGCAGAGGCAGGTGCAGATATCATCGCACCCAGTGGAATGATGGACGGCCAGATAGCTGCCATCAGGATTGCTTTGGATGATGCGGGGTTCGAGAAGGTCCCCATCATGGCGTACAGTGCAAAGTTCTACAGTGCATATTACGGGCCATTCAGAGATGTTGCGTGTTCCGCCCCAGGAAAGGGAGACAGAGCAGGTTATCAGATGCCCTGCGGCAACAGGAAGGAAGCAATTCGCGAGATCGATATGGATGTCGCAGAAGGCGCAGATATGATAATGGTCAAACCGGCAGGTCCATATCTCGACATAATAAGAGATGCCGCCAACACATTCGATCTTCCTTTGGTAGCTTATCAGGTATCGGGAGAATATTCGATGATCAAAGCTGCCGCTCAGAATGGATGGATCAATGAGCAGAGAGTCATGATGGAATCATTACTTGCCATAAAAAGGGCAGGTGCTGATATAATAATCACATATTTTGCAGAAGAAGCAGCAAAGGTATTGAGGGAAAAGAATGGAAGGAATTAAGTCGGCTAGACTTTACGAGGAATCTTCTGCTTTCACTCCAGGAGGAGTATCGAGTCCGGTACGTGCATTCGATCCTTATCCTCTTTTCATGAAGAGCGGACATGGATGCCATATCACCGATGTCGATGACAACGATTATATCGACATGTGCATGGCATACGGTCCTTTGATAGTTGGACACGCATGTAAAAGAGTAGTGGATGCAGCTTCTGAACAATTGCAAAAAGGGTCTGTTTACGGAGCGCCTTCAGAACCGGAACTGGCGCTTATAAAGACACTCTGCAATAATGTGCCGTCCATGGACATGGTCCGTTTGTCGGTATCCGGTACTGAATCTACGATGCATGCCATCCGTTTGGCACGCGGGTTCACAGGTAGGGATGGTATTGTGAAGATGAACGGCGGATTTCACGGTGCTCATGATGCAGTACTTGTGAAAGCAGGTTCCGGATCGACAAACGGGGTTCCAGGTTCTAAAGGAGTTCCGGCAGATGCGGTCAAGAACACTTACACGGTTGAATATAACGATCCAGATATGATGGACGAGCTTCTCGACAAGAATGAGGATATAGCATGTGTTATAATGGAACCTGTAATGGGTAATGTAGGTGTTGTTCTTCCAGAGAAGAACTATCTTCAGACTGTCAGAAAGATCACAGAAGATCATAATGTAATTCTGATATTCGATGAGGTCATCACCGGCTGCAGGCTTTCAAAGGGCGGAGCCCAGAAGGTCTACGGCGTCACACCCGATATGACCACAATGGCCAAGATAATAGGTGGGGGATTACCGGCAGGTGCATTCGGAGGAAGGAAGGACATCATGGAGAATGTGGCCCCTCAAGGTCAGGTCTATGTAGCTGGCACATTCGCAGGAAATCCAGTAAGTGCTGCGGCAGGATTGGAGACTATTAATATCATGAGTGAAGGAGATCATTATGATGTTCTCAATAAAAGAACAAAGGATCTCGTTAATAGAATGAGAGATTCCATGAAAGATAACAGGGTGAAAGGATGTGTACAGTCTGTAGGATCCATGTTCTCTGTCTTTTTCGGTCCGGAATATGTGAAGAACGGAACACAGGCACAGACTGCAGACAGGGATATGTTTGACAGGATGTTCAGATACATGCTGAAGAACAATATCTATTTTGCACCGTCTGCTCTGGAGGTTTCATTCATGTCACTCGTGCATGGTGAGGATGTTGTAGACAAGATAGCGCACACGTTTGATGATTTCACCAAAGAGGTAGGACAATGATAATAGGCTCTAGGGAAAGCAAGCTCGCGATGAAACAGACCGAGATGTTCATGGATCGCATGAAGAGATTCAGGCCCGAGATAGAATTCAAGGTGATCGGAATGAAATCCCTTGGCGATATAGATCTTACTTCACCGCTTAATGAACTCAATAACATCGGAGCATTCGTCAAGGAATTAGATGATGCCATTCTGAGGAAGGAGATAGATGTCTCGGTGAATTCACTCAAGGATATACCTATAGATACGGTTCCAGGAATCATAATAGGTGCGATACTTCCTAGGAATTCTGTCGAGGATGTAATACTTCCGTGTTCATTGGATGATCTCCCGATCGGAGCTACGATAGGAACGGCTTCTGTACGCAGAGAAGCTGAATTGAAATCGATCAGACCGGATCTACAGACCAAGCCTCTCCGTGGCAATATCCATACAAGATTGGCAAAATTGGATTCAGGAGAATGTGATGCGATAATCCTTGCAAAGGCAGGATTGGATAGAATGGGAATAGTTAGACCCATGTTCATATTAGATCCTGAAGTGTTCATACCAGCCCCCGCACAGGGTGCGATAGCGGTAGAATGCAGAAGTGACGACACGGCGACATTGGCGCTTCTGAAAGAAATCGATGATGCCGAAACACGTAAGGCGGTAGAGATCGAACGTGCTATCATGAGTTACATGGGAGCAGGATGTTCTTCTCCTGTCGGTATCAATGTCAAGTTTAAGAACAACGGATACTTTGTGAAGGGAGTATCTTTCTCATTTACAGTTGAGCCGAGACGGCTTTCAGTCGTTATTCCGGTAGATTATACGTCGGAGGATCTGAAGAGGATCGCCGATTACCTTATAGGAAAAATACAGGATTTGAAACTATGACCGGAGTTGTATATTTAGTTGGTGCGGGTCCTGGAGATCCAGAACTCATGACCGTAAAAGGAATGGAATTACTCAAGGTCGCAGATGTAGTTGTGTATGATGCATTGGCGAATCATGATGTGATGAAAGTCTGTAAACCTGATGCAGAACTCATAGATGCTGGAAAGAGAGGAGGAAATCATACTCTGACTCAGAAACAGACCAATGAACTTCTGGTAAAACTCGCAAAAGAGGGCAAGAACGTGGTCCGCCTCAAAGGCGGGGATCCATTCATGTTCGGAAGAGGTGCAGAAGAGGTCGCAGAACTCAGAGCAGAAGAGGTCGAAGTCCATGTAGTACCTGGAATATCATCTGCAATATCCGTTCCTGAATTGGCAGGCATACCTGTGACACACAGGGATCATGCACCTTTGGTAACATTCATTACAGGTCACGAGAAAGGTGATCGCGATA
>JALNYB010000113.1 GCA_023230065.1 Candidatus Methanomethylophilaceae archaeon | reverse complement strand
CCGGTAACATATTCCTGAGTGCTGTCGATGAATGCATTGATCGGTTTGGTGAGTCCGCCGAACCAGAGTCCGTTGTAGACCAGTTCGCAGAATTTGTGTTCTAGACCTCTCTTGTATTCGATAACATCTCTGGGAAGGGTCAGTGCTTCGATTCCGCGGTGTGCTGCGATAAGCGTGACCGCAGCAGGACATTCATATGTCTCTCTGCTCTTGATACCGATGAGACGGTCTTCGACATGGTCTATGCGACCGATGCTGTTGTCTCCGGCGATCTTGTCGAGTTTCTCGATCAAAGCGGCGCCGTCCATTTTCTTTCCGTCGATCGATACAGGGATTCCCTTTTCGAATCCGATCTCGATGTATGTAGGCGTGTTAGGTGCTTTTTCAGGATCAACTGTGTGTATCCAGACACCTGCAGGGGGCTCTGCCCATGCGTCCTCTAGAAGTCCACATTCGCAGGATGCTCCCCAGAGGTTCTCATCTCTCGAGTACGGGCTGTCTTTTTTGACGATGATCTCTATGTTATTCTTCTGGGCGTATTCGATCTCTTCTTCACGAGTCATGACCCATTCTCTCATGGGTGCGATGATCTTGAGGTCGGGGTCCATGGAAACGATACCGACATCGAATCTGACCTGGTCGTTTCCTTTCGCTGTACATCCGTGTGCGATATATTTTGCACCCTCTCTTTTTGCTACCTCTACTAGTTTCTTGGCGATCACAGGTCTTGCGATGGCTGTGCTGAGAGGGTAGATGTTCTGGTAAACTGCATTTGCTTTGAGTGCAGGCCACACGTATTCGTCAACGAACTCGTCCTTGGCGTCAACGAACTCGGCCTTGATCGCTCCGTTTCTGAGTGCACGTGCTACAATGTCGTCCGTGCTTGCAGGCTGTCCTACATTGATGGCCACTGCGATGACGTCCAGATCATAATTGACCTGAAGCCAGTGAATTGCTACGGAAGTGTCCAATCCGCCCGAATAGGCGAGAACGATCTTATCTCTTTTTCCGTCTTTTGCGACGCTCTTCTCTTTAGAGGCTGTCATTGTTATCGATCATTGATATTCCTTGTTTGTTTAAATCGTTGTTCGTTGTATTGTTTGGCGTTGTACACATTGCAAGGCCACTAGTGTAATTTTGTACAAATAATGAAGTTATTACTTTTTGGAGGGATGTTTATAAAGTATTCTTAGATTATATCCGAAATCGTGTATTTTCATGCATTAATTTTTCAGTGTATCGAGATGTCGGAGATGTGGCATCATCAATGTTACGAGGACCACATTGAGTATCGTACACGTCATATGAGTTATCATCCTAACGTATCCGACAAATCATGTCCTATTTCAAACAATACCTTTTTAATCAGCATTCATAGTGCTCTTCATTCCTAATAACGCAGGAAGTAAACATCAATGACCAACGTAGGAATCATCGGAGGCACCGGATATACCGGAAGTGAACTGTCACGCATATTGTGCACACATCCAGATGTTACTCTGACGGCTTTGACATCCCGTCAGAACGCCGGAAAGAAGGTGACAGATGTACACACTTTCCTCAAAGGCTATTCAGATATCTCATTCATCGAGAACATATCTGACGCCAAGGATCTGGATTTTGTGTTTGTAGCCACACCACATGGTGTTGCAATGAATGAGGTACCTGCTCTCATGGATGCAGGTATCAAAGTAGTAGATCTTTCTGGAGATTACCGTCTGCATGATGTTTCCGCATACGAGAAATGGTACGGTCACAAACATACGGACTTGGAGAATCTTTCAAAAGCGGTCTACGGTCTTCCTGAACTGTTCCGTGACAAGATCAAAGGAGCAGACATAGTTGCCAATCCTGGATGTTATGCAACATCTGCCATATTGGCATGTGCTCCGCTGATGAAGTCCGGCGTAGTCGATGAAGATGTCATAATAGATGCTAAAAGCGGAACATCGGGAGCAGGAATGGTACCGTCACCGCGCCTTCATCATCCGACATGCGGAGAATCTATAATTCCATATAGCATAGGAACACACCGTCACATTCCTGAAATAGAGATGGCAGTGGATATGTTCTCAATTTCACATTCAAAGGTCACATTCGTACCGCATCTGATACCGATAATACGCGGTATACTGTCATCATGTTACTTCACATTGAAGGAAGACCTGGACAATGCGGAGATCGAGCAGATCTACGAGAAGCAGTATAGTAAAGAATTCTTTGTTCATTATGTAAAAGAGCCGTCCATCCGTGCGGTGGTAGGTTCAAATCACGCTCATGTGGGTTCCCAAGTTATTGGGAACAAGGTCGTAGCGTTCGGTGTATTGGACAACCTTGTAAAGGGAGCATCAGGGCAGGCGGTTCAGTGTATGAATCTAATGCTCGGACTCAAAGAGATAGCCGGAATCAATCAACCCGGATTGGGGGTATGAAATGGTAGAAATCATAGACGGAGGAGTAACGACTCCACAGGGATTCAAGGCGGCAGGTGTCCACAGCGGTGTAAAATATCGTGCGTTGGATCTGGGCCTCTTGTATTCAGAAGTGCCGGCCAGCGCATTCGTTGGTTATACATCGAATCAAGTCAAAGCAGCGCCCGTACAGGTGATGATGCAGGAGAATTCTCCTAAGTTGTCAGCTGTGGTCGTGAACAGTGGTAATGCCAATGCGCTTACCGGACGCCGCGGATTGGAAGATGCAATGACGATGAAGCAGGCGGTTGCGGCGGAACTCAATATCGATCCCAAAGAGGTCGGAGTAATGTCCACAGGACTCATCGGACGTTTCATGGACATGCACAAGGTACGTTATGGTATCAGCCGTGCGGCACATGAATTGGAGATAGGACGTGAAGCAGACGGTCTTCTTGCAGAGTCGATCATGACGACCGATACGATCAAGAAAGAATGCGCGGTCCGCGTACGTCTCGAGGATGGCACGCTTGTCTATATCGCGGCAATCTCCAAAGGCAGCGGAATGATCTCGCCTTACATGAAGGTCCTTCACGGAACCACGTTGAGCCTTGTAACCACAGACGCCACGCTTTCACCTAAATTCAGAGAGACATGGCAGCAGATCCTCGATGACAGCATGAACATGGTATCCGTAGACGGTGACCAATCCACCAACGATACATGTATCCTGTTGGCGAACGGAAAGGCAGGCGGAACACCTGCAGATGATGACCCGGCATTCGTAGAGGCACTGATGCTTGTCATGACCAAGATCGCAAAGACGATAGCAATGGACGGAGAGGGAGCAACAAAGCTCATCGAGGTCCAGGTCACAGGTGCAGATACAAAGGAAGATGCACGTATGGCAGTCAAGAAGATCATCAACTCTCCGTTGGTGAAATCAGCGATCTTCGGATCAGACCCCAATTACGGACGTATCATGATGGCACTCGGAAACAGCGGATGCAAGTTCAATCTAGACGAGGTCCATCTGACCATCAAAGGCGGAGACATGGAAGTGCCGATCCTAGATTCCGGAGCACCCGTGTTCCAGGAAGAGCGCTCGGTTGAAGTGGTCCGTATGGCCATGGATAACAAAGAGGTCATCATAATGGTAGACCTGGCATATGGAAAGGAATCGGCTACCGGATGGGGTTGCGACCTCACATATGATTATGTGCGCATCAACGCAGAATATGCAACATGAGGAATCTCAGATGAAGGATATCTATGTTCTGAAGTTCGGTGGCAATGCGATCTCCGGAAAAGACAACATGATGCGTCTTTCCAGAGAGATAGCAGAATTGATCCGCGGCGGCGCAAAG
>JALNYB010000112.1 GCA_023230065.1 Candidatus Methanomethylophilaceae archaeon | reverse complement strand
AGACATAAAGAATAGGAAGATCGCAGAGAAAGAAGATAAGGCAGCAATAAAGGCGATGATCGCAGCAGACAGGGTCGAGAGAGAGGCAGAGAAAGAAGATGAAGATATCAATGGTAAGGATATTCTTTCAGAAGAGCTCGAAGAGGATCAGATAGAAGACGAGGAAGTCGAAGAAGAGATCGAGAGAAAGTCTTCTAAAAAATCTGTCAAAGCATCTGCAAAAAATAAAAATTGATCCTTCCTTAAATTTCTTATAATCAAACCATTTTATTGCTTTACTCTATATGGTAATACGTTTGTGATTGTGACATTTGTTCACATAATATGACATAAACTCAGATTTATTTTGATGGTCCAATATAGGTTTTCATATAGGTATATCAATAAATGACCCTATATCAACATCTATTCACATAATCAAATCAGGCTAATTTGTGTATGCAGACATCAATTTGAACGATCACGATATTTGAAGGACATTTTATTCTTGCTGAAAGGGTCTATGAAGAATACCAATAATATCCATTCTTTAATGTTCTTTTCTTCTGAATATGATGGGGTGAACATTTTTCTAACGTAAGGGGTGAACATGTACAATATTACAATCATCATTATCACCATCATCATTGTTGGACGTATGGAAATAGGTCCCACATTCATATCAAGATCGAAAACGGAGAAACTTATCAACATGCTAAGACCCGATAGCAATATGTAAATCCCAGATAACCTCACTATTGATCCCCAAGCACTCCTATTCTGTGAAAGAAGCCAAAATGCTGCTATAAGATATCTGAAATACAGACCCAACAGGATTATCATCAAGATGAAATAGAGGGTTATGTCTGTCATCGATTTTGTCAATATGATCTCGTCCACTTCCAGCATCGCTCTGTAAAGGTATACGGAAGCAACGAACAACGCCAACGTCATCACGATCAACATGGACTTAGGTGGATTTTTCAATTTATCCATGTATTCTTTCTTGTTCAAGGGCGGAATGCATTGATCCATGTGGAGGTGTATGACATTCATTTAAAATAATCTGTCTTTGTTATTAGTATCATGAAAAAAGATCTGATCGATGCCACTGATAAGGTTCTCAAGACCATACTCGGTCGAACATGGACAGATCTTTTTTTCCGTCCTTCTTTAGTCCTTGTGGTTATCTTTTCCTATATTTTCTACGCTGCATATTATATCTACAGGGTTCACACACATTCCCTCACATCATCCGATCCGGATGTTCTGTTGGGAGACACATTCATCTTGCTGATCGGTTCTCTTGTGATAGTTCTGATCGTTGTGATACTCATGTTCGGGAATACGGCACATGAAAAACACGAATCCGCTCTCAGAAAGGATATGATAGAGTATGTGAAGGTTAGGCAAGACGATGATTCATGCGACGTGTCATCAACCATATCTGATCTTATTGCCATAGATGAGAGCATTGCGGATCTCAAGAATAGAAAGAAAGACACGCATAATCTTCTATTCATATTGATGGTGGCAATTGTATTCATATTGTTGAGTTTAATACCAAATATGGGTCTTTATCAAGAGGTATTCATGATATTGAATTATCTTCTCACGATTTGTATCGTCATGGTTGCTTTACCTTCCCTCAGTACGTTCCTCGCGGATCATGAAAAAGGAACGGTCAAATTTTGTGATAAATTATGTGAGATTTCCGACGTTTTGGAGTTAGGGGTAGTTTCGTTGGATGTGAAGATCATAGATATTCCGATGAAAAAATACAGGATATATGCCATAGCTACCCTAGGTGTTTTTGGGATATATTGGTTGATCCGTATATTTGCAATAAGGAATAAGCATTACATGGAACAATGGTATTTCGAGGATTGTCTTTTTATATCCTTAGAAGAACACATGGTGGAAAAGATCGATTCATTTGAGGACGATGATGGGGATGTTATAACATATCCTGGTGTCGGTATTCAAATGTTATAAAATGTCATCATTGGAAGATGTATTTTTCTTCAGATAATTTATAATAAATAATAGTGTTCACCTTCTGAGTCGTATTGGGTTCATTTCCCGCGCGTCTTAGAGGGAAGTGAATGGCCAGTAAAACTACTATTCTAATTTTGACATGTGTTTTAGTTGCATCTGCCGTTGGCGGATTCATATTGTTGAGTTCTAGTGGTTCCTCCGGGAATATGGTTGAGTATTATGATGGGAACGTTCTGATCAAAGAACAGAATTTTTCAGGGAATTTTATCGCTTCAGAGTTCAGCAATCCGAATCGAGACGGTGAATACACATTCTTTGGATGGAGCACATTGCCAGAAGGGAAAGGTATAAAATACGTTACTAATGACAAGATCTCTATCGACCGAAGTCTTAAGTTATATGCAATGGTTGCAGACGGAACTCTGAGGGACAGGGGAAATGGTCTTGTTGATTTCAGTCTGTCAGGAATTCATGCAGATATAGATCAGGTTTATGTTGATACGAGTTTCATTGGTTATTCTGATAAAGTAAGGATCTCGTATGATACTATGAGACTTATAGCGGATTCGAATTCTTCATTGAAATTGAGTTTTGATAATAATGTAGATATTGTTTTGGATAAGGATGCAGTGAGTCACTGTACATCCAAGATGCCTGTCGGAATGCCGCTTATGGTTAATTATCACAGGGATCATAATGTAGGTACGATGGGGGTGTCTATCATTTCTGATTCAGAGATATCGACGCTCGTCAGTGGAAATATCATGTTTTCAGTAACATCGAACGACGGCTCCTATATGAAAGCATTCGAAGGAAAGAAGATTATACAAGATTCTTCAGGAATGGAAAGCGGGAGGACAACTTTCATTACAAACAATATCTCAGATTTTAGAGTCGTTGAGTTGTTTGAGATAAATGCTGAAACGGAAGATGGTTCTTCAATAGATATAGATAAAGCTGACAATCTGATATTTTCTGTAAAATCTTCAGATTATTACGATATTTGTCATATGTTAGCTAAAGGTGATACTTTCTCTTTAGAGCCGTCATCGAGGTCATATCATCTCAATGTGGTTGGTGTTTCAAAATCCAACAGCATATATGTTGTAAGCGGTATTTCGCCAATCAACATAATTTTGGTCGAAGGCGATCCGATATACAATATAATCTTACCAGAAGATCAGTTGGGATACAGTTTGACTTCGGATGTATCTACACTATCTGAAGGCGGAAGATGCGTTGTTACATATTCTTTGAAAAGCGGTTACATGGATGACGATCTCATCATACTTCTGAATGGTTTTGTTGTTGAACATGACGGAATGAATCGTATTTACATTTCAGATGTGAAAGAGGACCAGATATTCTCCGTTTCCGGCGTATTGGACAAAAGGACATACACCATAACGGTTCCGGATGATCAGATCGGATACATGCTCACAGCATCCGAGACCCTTGTTCATTACGGTCAGTCTTACGAGATCACATATGTTTTGAATCCGGGATATGAGCAGGGTTCGTCATTTAAGATATCTGCCAACGGCGGTGTCGGTCTGATATTTGCTTCAGGAACGGTCACAGTTGAGAATGTCCATGCTAATCAGATATTGATGGTTACAGGTGTTGATCCAGTGGATTATATGATAACAGGTGGCAACAATGTCGTCATCAAAGTGAACGGAGTGTCAGCTTCAACTGCTACAGTAGAGGATGTGATCACAATAGAGTCGGCATCAGGTTATTCGCTGCCTTCTACGTTTAGGAGTAACATATCAGGTCTGATAACTGCATGTGAAGGAGGATACAAGATCA
>JALNYB010000111.1 GCA_023230065.1 Candidatus Methanomethylophilaceae archaeon | reverse complement strand
ATGCTCATCGCATGATGAAAAATTACATCTGAATGCCACATCTCCATATTTTCCTATAAGGCCGATACCTGCTGCTTCGAAGGGTCCGCGACCAGTGTAGACCTTCAAGGGATCGTATCCTAATATTGAAAGATGCGAAGTATCGCTTCCAGGCCTTACTCCTGGAGCGACCGTATCACACGTTCCTGCGATACCATTCTTTGTGAACCAGTCTAAATTGGGCGTGTTCGTAGCCTGCAACGGAGTCAATCCATTGAGTTCTTTACATCCGCGATCTCCAAGACCGTCCATGACTATTATCAGAATCTTCTTTTTAATTGATGACAATTTTATTCCCCATTGATTTTTTTAAGGATCCAAGCCATATTGGAACCGAGATCTTGCATGGTCTTTACACCCTCTTTGTCATTCTCGAAGTCTCCTTCCTTGCGAGAAAGACTCATACCCCAATAAGACGAACCTACAACGTACATGCCGTTGATCGTGAATAAATGTGTTATCGAATCTAGTGTATGTAGGGAGCCTGCACGCCTTACTGCACTCACCGCGGCTCCGACCTTCCTATTGGTAAATATTCCGTTTGCTCTGATAACATATCCTGCCCTGTCGATCAATGCTTTTGCTTCAGTTGTCACATCTGCAAAATAAGTGGGCGAACCTATGATAATTCCGTCCGCGGCAGCCATCTTTGAAATACATTCGTTAACGATATCATCATCGTAGATGCATTTCATATTCTTGCTCTTGCCACACGCACCGCATGCTCTACATCCGTGAAGATCGCTTCCTCCGACCTGTACGAATTCTGTCTCGATCCCTTCGGATTCCAAGACTCTGAGAATCTCTTTGATCATATGACTGGTATTTCCGTCTTTTCTCGGACTACAGTTAAAAGCAACGACCTTCATTTGAATCACACCTACTTCTATGTATATGCACCTTGAAAGAATTTCACATTAATAAACAAAAGGTAGGAACAATACGACTATTGCCGTATACTATTTACGTTAGTTTTTAGTACTAATTAAATAATCGTAGAATCGTGCCATATGCGAATGTAAATGGAATAAAATTCAATTACAACATAGAAGGATCCGGAGAACCAATAGTCTTAATCACTGGATTTGGTGCCGACCTCAATTTCTGGAAAACAACAGTACCCCGCTTGTCCGATGAATTCATGGTTATCACAGTAGATAATCGTGGTTCCGGATCCACATTATATTCCGGAACATTCTCTATAGATGACATGGCAGATGATATTGTATTTTTATTGGATAATCTGTCTATCAAAAAGGCACATATTCTTGGGTGGTCCATGGGTTCGACAATAGCTCAAAAGATAGCGATCAATCATCCCGAAAAAGTGAAAACACTTACAGTAGTTTCTACATATCGCTATCGTCCTGCACGGGCAGCATATGTCCTTTCTGCAATGGTAAGAGCCATGGAACACGGCGTATCAAAGGATTATTTAGGTTATGTAATCAACGGAATGAGCTTTACAGAAGAATTTTTCAAGACAAAGGAAGAAACCGCAGGAGACATAAAACTTCCCAAAATATCAGATGCCACAGGACTCCGTGCACAATTGAGAGCGATTGACCTTTCGGATACTACAGACACAACAAAGAGGATTAATGCACCCACATTACTGATACACGGTGTTGAAGACATCATGGTGGAAGCAGAAGAAGGAGATGCTGTTGCAGATCAAATCAAAGACTGCAAAAGATTCTGGATACAGAATGTTGGTCATTCTATATCTTCAAGTTTATACATTGAAGAATTCAAAAAGCATGTCAGAATTCACAGCAACTGAACATGCTGTTTTCTTGCTTCTTCCACTTTCTGGACGATGGTATTTTTAATGGCTCCTGTACAAGGCCAAGTATCATCCATATATGAAATAAGTTCCAAAATATCTGCTTTATGATTTGTAATGGCCAGATAAACACGGCTCATGAACATGGAAACAACAAATGGAAATTCATCGCAGATCTCTGGCCTGTTCTTCCATATAGTACATTTATTATCAGAACCTAAAAATGTACACGGATCTGTTTTCTTAAAAAGTAGTCTTCCATCGCTCGTCTGGGTTACGTATTCTGTCATGAATTCGAAAAGGTTTATTCCTGCCGCATTAGAGATCTTATCGACTTCCTGAGGCAATACTACAATATGCGGCTGGTGACAACACCGGCCGCATAATTCACAGGGGATTTCATTCTTGTAACCGACACATATCTCATAGGCCCTGTCGAGATCAACCTCCATTTCCGGAGTTATCTTATCAAGACCTTGAAGAATATATTTTCCTCTGTAAATTGCAGATTTCATATGTTATCACGAAACTAATTTTGAAATTCCTAACATGAACGCAAGAACAGACAGCATAATTCCTAAACCTGCAAAAGCCATGAGCATCATCCTATCATTTCCAGTGGATTTGCCAGCAACATTGATGGCGAATCCACCAAGGACCAATCCGATTGCTCCAATAACAAAACCTATTGCTGCCATTCCATCGATAAACACCAATACTACTCCGATCAGACCACATAAAAGTGCTGCGATACATTTTCCCATCGGATTTGACTGAGGAACATTAATATCATCCATTTTATAACTCCCGTTACTGATACACGTGAGTTTCACATAATATATTAAGATATTTTTACGTTAGAGAAAACACATTCTATCTTGACTCTTATAGCACCGAAACTCGTGGGTTCATCTATGCATTTTGAATATATCACTCTAAATCCTGTAAAAACATCTTCCATCTGTTCTACTGTAAAATACCTGTAAGATATTCCATTGCCTCTGACATTCGAATCTTTTCCTTCAGATCTCAGATCTCCTATAGCAAATGATCTTACCAGAACCTTGCCTCCGGGAACGAGCACTCTATTGATCTCCGAGACGGTCCTCAAAAGCTGATCGTCAACTAGATGTTCCAAGACATGCACGATCGTAACAGCATCAAAACTGTTATCCGGAAATGGCAATTCATTACAATCAGAAACAAGGAATTTTGCTTTATCTCCGAATGCTTTCATACAATATTCGATTGCAGAAGGAGAGAAATCTATACCGGTCACTTCTGCACCCATTTGTATCAATGCAACCGTGGTCTTTCCATTCCCGCATCCGATATCCAGAACCTTAGAACCCTGTTCGATATTGAAATTTCCAAGTTTTCCCACCCCTCTCCAAGGGCGTTGATTCTCCTGATAGAACTGCTCCCAACGATCCTTCTGTTCCATTTCGTTTTCCTGGGGGGCACTCATCTAATTACCTAGGGGTGAAAAGCATTTCATAAATAATAAGACTCATATAACGAGAAGCAGAGAGAAGGATTATGTTTTGGAATCCCAGGATCGAATGCATGCCAAAGGAAGACCTTCAGCAGCTCCAGTACAGAAGTTTGAAGAAATTGGTGAACAATCTATACAGTTTCAATCATTTTTATCATAACAAAATGATCGAACAAAAAGTTCATCCAGATGATATCACGTGCCTGGAAGATATAAGAAAATTGCCATTCATGTATAAACAAGACCTGAGGGACAATTATCCAACTAAGATGTTCACAGTACCGAACAATGATATCGTGAGATACCATGTATCGTCAGGAACAAGCGGAAAACCAACACTTGTCGGATACACGCGTAACGATCTCGATTACTGGTCAGAGGCTTTGGCTAGATCCTTAACATCGATAGGCATCGGTGCTGAGGACACTATGCAGGTATCATACGGATACGGGCTCTTCACGGGCGGACTCGGACTCCATTATGGAGCGGAGAAGGTCGGAGCATCTGTTCTTCCGGCAGGAACCGGCAATACGGAAC
>JALNYB010000110.1 GCA_023230065.1 Candidatus Methanomethylophilaceae archaeon | reverse complement strand
GAAAAAAAAAGAAATGGGGAATATAAGAAAAACCGGCACGCCGGTTTTAAAACACATGAACGGCCGAAGCCTTAAAGGTGAGATATATATCTTCACCTTCCTTAAGATTCATGGAATCGAATCCCTGACGGGTCAGGACCGAAACAAACGGTATCCCGGTATCGATGGTCACCCTGATGACCATTCCGTTATTCACAATATCAGTGATCGTTCCCTTGAACGAATTTCTTGCACTTGATTGCACCGGCTCCCTTGAGAGGAGGATATCTTCCGGGCGGACCGTCGCATATACCTCTCCGTTCCCTTTACAGGTACTCGAGATGATAGTCAGCCCATTGACATCGATCGCGGATGCTCCTTCCTGCGAAGTACACGTTCCCCGGAAGATATTTTCGACGCTGGTGAAGTTTGCAATAAACGAACAATTGGGTTTCCGGAAGACTTCATCAGGAACGCCGCACTGGACAATATCCCCTTCATTCATCACCGCCACACGGTCGGCGAGAGCAAATACCTCCTCAAAATTATGGGTGACATGCACGATCGTGATATTATAGAGGGCATGCAGGCGCCGAAGCTCCTTCCTGAGCATCTCCCGTGTCTGGCCGTCAAGGGCGCTGAGCGGTTCATCAAGGAGAAGGAGAACCGGATCCATTACCATTGCCCGAGCGATAGCGGCCCTCTGCTGCTCTCCTCCGCTCAACGTATCAGGATACCGGTGGAGGAGCTGATCGATGGAAAGGAGCTTTGCAGCATCGGTCACCCGTTTTTTTATCTCGTCTTTTGGCATCTTCTTTAAAACCAGGCCAAACCCGATGTTCTCTTCAACCGTAAGGTGAGGAAAGAGCATGTAGTCCTGATATACCACGCAGATATTCCGCTCCTTTGGCGGGAGATGGGTGATATCTTTCCCATTGAGAATGATGGTGCCGGAATCAGGGGGATATATCCCTGCGATCGTTTCAAGGAGGATGGTCTTTCCCGCACCAGTCGGTCCGATAATAACCAGATACTCCCCCTGTTCGATGTCAAGCGTTACATTCTTGAGGAAAAACTCCCCCATATCTTTTGATAGGTTCTGAATCTGCAACATAGTTTTCTCCTTTTAAAAGCGTGAAGACCCGCCAAACTTCTCGAAGATGTAGAGTGCCGTAATCGAGATGATGATCAAAATCGTTGCTGCTGAGATTGCCATATTCAGGTTTCCGCATGACATGTTCAGGAACAGAGCGATCGGCAGTGTCTCGGTTTTCCACTGTATTGCTCCGGCAAGCAGGAGTGCCGCCCCGAATTCACCAATGCCTTTTGCCAATGTAATGACTGAACCTGCGAACAATCCGTTTGCCGACATCGGGAGAGTTACCCGCCAAAGTGCCTGCGAATCGCTGCATCCCAGGGTCTTTGCCACGTACTCATACCGCGGGTTGATCGATTCAAAGGTTGATCTCATGATCCGCAGCATGAACGGCATATTGACAAACCACTGGGCTACGATGATCCCAAGCGGCGTGAAGACAAATTCAAGCCCCATTTCAGCAAGACCCATACCAAACCCGGTCGTCCCAAAGAAGAGCAGGAGTCCGAGACCGGCGACGAGCGGGGGAAGTGCGAGAGGCATGTCAAGTAATGCGTTGACTATATTTTTCCCTCTGAAAGAGTATCGGGCAAGGGCATAGGCAGCCGGAACGCCGATGATGATACAGAGGATTGTTGAGATCAATGCCGTCGACAAACTCAGCATGATCGCGAAATGGATCTCACTGCTGGTAATGGACGTGATCAGGCCTTCGAGTGTTGGTCTTGTCACGATAAGCGCGAGCAGGGTGACGATGAAAGCGGCAATAAGGCCGCTTATCCCGATCGTTGCGTATTTCAGCCACGAGGTTTGGATATTCTTTATAATTGTGGTCATTTGCGTTTTCTCAATTCTTTTGGCGTGTTGTTCCATTCGGTGATATCGTCTATGTGCTGGTCGTCGACCCACCCGCTCTTTATGTCTTCCCGGGAATCAAACTGCTTTACATACGGTTTGATGTCAAGCAGCGGGGTCCCGTCAAGAATATCGAGACCGGAAACTTCGAGGATGTTTTTGTTTACTCCGCAGAGCCTGACGATCGAGAGGCCGATCGGGTTGGGGCGGTTGAAGTGGCGGATGGCAAAGATCCCCCGGTCTTTTTCACCGTCAAGGAACGGTTTCTCGAGGAGATTTTTACCTGTCGCCCGGTCAAAGTAATACAGCAGATACAGGTAGGTGAACGATTCGATATCGCACAGACCAGGTTCATACTCAGGGAAGATTTCGACATATCCTTTGCACGAGTTGAAGATACCCTGTATCGGTGTATTTTCTTGTTCAGTGTGTTTGGAATGGATGATCCCTATCGGCTGGAACCGAATGTCCTGACCCTTCCACCGTTCAGCATGTTCTTTTGAAATATTCATAAATACTCCATTTTTCCATAAAATATCCGGCAGATACCGAAGCTTTTTGTAAATTAAAATGAAATGAAAAAATGTATGATGTATTTTTTTATCTCAGGCATCCCCGTACTTTGCTGAGGGGTATGATTCGAACCCGTGTTTTACAAAGATGGCCTTTCCTTCAGCTGATGCCACGAAATTCAGGAACTTCTCGGCGTCCTCTTTATTGGTAGAGAACTTGAGGGTTCCGATCGGGACGATGTCAACTTTTCCCTGCTCCTTTGGTATGTCGATTTTGTCCATTGCCTCGGGGTTGTAAAGATCTTCATAGACAAGTGCCGCGTCGGCCTGTTTCATGGCGACATACACCAGCAGCTCGTTTACGGTCGCAGATTTGACGACTACATTTGCACTGACTGCCTCCCAGAGTCCGTCCTTTTCGAGCATCTTCTTTGTTCCCTGCCCGATGGCCGGTCCGGTTGGTTCACCGATGGCCACACGGACACCCGGCTTTGCAAGGTCTTCGAGTGAGGTGATATTTGCCGGGTTGCCTTTCGGGACGATGATGGTAATTACGTGGTAGATGACCTTCTCGCTCTTGTCGATAAAACCCTTGTCCATAGCTGACTGGATATAGGCAAGTGCTCCCGGCATGTAGGCGTCTCCGGTCTGGTAAAGTTCGATCTGGCTGAGCATCTGGGCTGAGCCGCCATACGTGTACTCGATCGTTATGCCTTCACGTTCTTTGAACAGCTCTGCAATCTCTTCCATCGGCTCTTTCATCCCTGCGCCGCAATAAACGAGCAGGGTTTTATTTTCTGCTGAGTCGGTTGATGTGCACCCGGCAGTGAGGATGACTCCTGCAAGCAGGAGAACTAGACAAAAAATCCCAATGATCTTTTTCATATGTAGTACTGCGGCGGCATCGAATTATATGTCTTTGTATTTATCCACATATGAGTAAAACTATTTATGTTAACCTGATGAATGTAAAATACCGGAGCCCGCAGTTTGGCAGGAAAGACTAGGGGTGAGGATTTTGATCGATGTGCAGATGTCAATGCCTTGCTTTTTCAGCGGCGGCGACGGAGGGAGCGGTGAAGCGGGAGCAGGAACAAGGCAGTATCCAGACGAAAACGGATGCACGGACGCTGGCATATATTATGGCGGCCCTGTATTCGGGTCTGCTGAATTATAAGATGACGGAAATGTCCGAGGAGGAGATCAGGAAGATCTGGGGGGGTGCGGCTGATTGTTTCGAGAGAAGGGGAGGGAGAGAGATTACATCATAAACTGAGGTTCATTGAATTTATTAAACATCCATTTATTACAAATTCCGGTGAAATTACAATTAACTATCTATAAATCTTTAGCAATATGATATACAAACACTATGAATGATGTAAAATCAAAGTATAAATTCCCTTGGCAATTATTTG
>JALNYB010000109.1 GCA_023230065.1 Candidatus Methanomethylophilaceae archaeon | reverse complement strand
ACTATACTGTGCCTTATTTGATAAAGTTTTGTCCACTACAACACGCAATATTAAAGAACAGGAGAACGGCATCAGGGCTATATGTCAAAAGTGCAGGTCATCGGTATCTGCGGAAACGCCAGTTTCGAAGATATCATAAAACATTTCACAGGTCTGGGAGGAGATGTGGTTCTCATGGACCCAATGATGGTCGGCGGAAAGGATCATATCCTTTCAGCCGTAATGCATGCAGACCGTGCATTTGAACAAGGAACGAACCGTTCAAAGACAATTCTTACAGAGACCCTGCTTTATGCGGCGTGCGAAAGACAGATCGGAAAAGCATTGAAAAAAATGCATCCGAAAGAAGGTTGCAGGGAAATGGTCGCAGCCATCTTCAACATAGAAGGAGATCCTCAATTGGAAAGGATCGGAATGAAAAGATGCGATGATATCATTGCACTGACGCCCAATAAGATCAAACTCCTAGGTCTCGATGACTATGGTACGAATGTGCCTTATGAAGACATCATTCTAGAAAAAGTATCAATGGTCGACCTGATGAAACAATGAATTATCAAAAATCATGAGATATCTCAACTGCGATATTTTCATTATCGATCTGATGGAGTAAACTGGAAAGTACTACTTGAAACAGACCGCATGAGAGGTAATATGTAGATTACAAAGAACCTTGGCAACTTCATGTTTTATAATACGTGCTATGCCTATAAGAAAAGGTCATCGATTCATATGCATATTCCCGATGCGTTCGGTGAATCCTACTGATATCGCCGAACCTGGTTCATATATTCCGCGCAATATGATGTTGTCGCATTCGATGAGTGCATACAGGCTGCAGTTCCCTTTCTCTCATCTGTCACTGTATTGGTATGTCTGTTTATATGCCTAAAACACGCAGTGTGTATTATGACGTTATCCTTGAAACGTAATTTTGTCAAAATTTAAAACAAAATGAATATCTATAATATACTGTTTAACAGGGATATGGATGGGGGCAGTTATTCCGATAAGGACTGCAGAAATCTTCTTTTTGCCACCTGTTTGGGTGCTGCAATAACCCCACTTATGGGAACAATGATAAGTCTGGCACTGCCCTGCATCGGTAAAGACTTTGATGCCAGTACTCATTCCCTTTCAATGATAAATACGATCTTTTTGATCGCGTCAGTTATGTTTATGGTCCCCGTCGCACGGTTTGCCAGCATATATGGAATGAAAAAAACATCAATCATAGGATTGATCATTGTCATAACATCTGCAGTCCTGTCCGCATTGAGTCCCGATCTGGAATTTCTTTTGGCAATGAGATTCATTCTAGGCGCAGGTTCTTCTGTGCTTATGGTCACAGGTATCGCGATGCTCTCCACAGTATATCCGGCTCAAAGGCGCGGGTGGGCCATCGGGATTTATACAGCCGTGACATTTATCGGATTCACATTGGGCCCCAGCATAGGCGGAACACTATCGGATCTCATGGGATGGAGAGTCCTGTTCCTTCTTATGGTGCCACTTTCCGTGCTCTCCCTGATGTTCTTCCGGAGATTCGATAAGGACATATCCCCGATGCATGGTAAAAAGATGGACATGAAAGGCTCATTCCTCTGGATGGATTCAATACTCGTCATAATGCTTGGAGTGGCATACGTAACAGAACCTTGGGGAATTATTTTGATCCTTTTAGGATCCGCCCTTCTAATAACCACCTTCCATTTCCTGAGAAACAGGGAAAACCCCGTATTAAATGTAAAGCTGTTTCACATATGCATATTCAGACGTTCATGCATCGCGGCCTTCATGAATTATGCTGCCGCATCATCACTGACCTTCTTTTTGGCCCTCTATCTCCAAAGCATAGGTCAAATGACGGCATCAGAGGCTGGATTGATTATGATGCTGCAACCTTTCATACAAGCGATATTCACCGTCTGGGCCGGTTCACTGTCAGATAAGATAGAGGACGGACGCATCTTGCCAACAGCTGGCATGGGCATGATTTGCATAGGTTCTCTGATGATGGTCTTCATCGGGTCAGAAATATCGTTGATATATATTTCATCTGTATTATTCATGTTTGGCATGGGCATAGCATTGTTTGCAGCACCAAACACATCGATAATAATCTCGTCTGTATCGCGGGAATATCGTGGAGAAGCATCTGGTATGGTATCGGTTTTCCGTCAGACTGGCATGATGATATCCATGGGGATCGCGATGATATGCATATCCATCTTTATGGGGTCCTCCGATAACATATCCCCTTCCACCTACGGAGCCTTTATGGATTCTATACACACAGCGTTTCTCGTTTGTTTCATAATATGCTTGACCGGTGCCTTTGTATCATGGTTCAGAGGAGAAACCTCTAAATTCTGTTATATATAAAAAAAATTGACTCCCGTCGCAATGACGGGAAATGAGTTTAAACGTTCGGTACGAACTTGAATCCGTAGTGGATGACACCGGCGGCACCGTCTGCATCCAATTTACGCAAAACTGCGCGTACGGGCATTCCGATCTCGATCTTCTCGAGGTCCACATCGACCAACTGACCTGCGATGAGCACATCATCTTTAGTCTTCACAAAAGCGACAGCGTATGGTTTCTGGCTATTGTTGGCTGCAGGTGCATCATGAACTATCGAGTAGGAAAAGACTTCCCCTTCTCTGCATAATTTCACGATCTTCATCTTGCCAATGCTATCTCTACGGCATTTAGGACAGAAATTACGTTCCGGGAAGTATACCTTTCCGCAACAGTCACATTTCGTTCCTTCAAGATTATACCTTCCCGGGATCTCTCTCCACTCTTTCGCTACAGATGCCATCAGATCGCCTCCAGAATACTTACGGTAACTGCTGAACCGGTTCCTCCGACAGATTGTGCCAGGCCGTATTTTGCATTCTTGACCTGTCTCTTGTCTGCTGTACCTCTGAGCTGCTCCGTGATCTCTACGATCTGTGCGACTCCGGATGCTCCCACTGGATATCCTCTTGCCTTGAGTCCGCCCGATGTATTGATCGCGACCTTTCCTGCATCGAAATGCGTCTCTCCGTTGAGGAATGCATTTCCTGCCTCGCCTTTCTTGTAGAATCCCAGATCCTGAAGGGCCATGATACCTGATACTGTGTAATCATCGTGGATCTCTGCCACGTTGATGTCCCTCGCGGTTATGCCTGCCATTTCATATGCCCTCTTTGCGGCAGCTCTTGTTGCCTCGAATGTTGTGATATCCGGTCTCTGGAAAAGAGCGAGGGTATCGCTTGCCTGTGAGGTTGCGGATACTTTGACATATTTGTCAGTATATTTCTTCGCATCCTCTAAAGGACAAAGGATGACTGCTGCGGCACCATCTGTTATCGGCGCACAGTCGAACACTCCGAGAGGTTCCGCTACCGGACCTGATTTCAATACTGTGTCGATGGGGATAGCTTTCCTGAATTGTGCTCCTGGATTCAATGCTCCGTGGAAGTGACTGTTCACTGCCACAGATGCGATTCCCTCACGTGTCACTGTTCCTTCGAACATCATCCTTCTCGCGATTATCGCATACAATGAAGTGAGTGTGAGTCCCATTCCAGCCTCCCACTCTGCATCTGCCGTAGCATCCATGACCGAATTGATCGATGCATCATCCAGATCCGTCATCTTTTCCGCACCTCCGACCATCACGGTGTGATGGAGTCCCGATGCGACCGCAATGACTGCTTCCCTGAATGCTACTCCTCCGGATGCTCCTCCTGCCTCTACCCTTGTTGCGGGTATGTGGTTTGTCGCCATTCCAGAATAATCAGCTATTAGTGCATCTATGTGCTGTTGGCTGATGAAACGTCCTGCCGACATGTTACCGATATACAATGCATCGATCTCATCTC
>JALNYB010000108.1 GCA_023230065.1 Candidatus Methanomethylophilaceae archaeon | reverse complement strand
TGGAAGTGTTGTTCAATTCAATACTGATTAAAAGTACTCCACTTTTGGATGAATCTCCGTTCTTGTTATATGATCCCATATCAAGAACAGTTGTCGCATTCTTTCCATAAAATGTATCCAGATGTGATTGTAATCCATCAGTCGGACTGAGAAGAGTACCAAAGATCTCTGCTTTTTCTTCTGCAGTATTATACGTTACTGCAACGATTATTCCTGCTGTAGAACCAGAATAGAACTGGTCTGCAATGATCTCACTGCCCGTATTTGATTCAGAGTCGTTTCCTGACATGTTGGTCATGTCATAGTCTAAAACATTGCCGTAATTCATGGCGACGGGTAATGCTACCAGTAATGCAACAATCCAAATGGCCAAAATGGTCTTCGGATGTTTTTCAATGACATTTGCTAGTTTGTCGAACATTATTTCTCCAAACGCGATTAGATACAATCTTAGATATAAATGTTTTGAACATGCTCAAAAAAAATATCAGATCTTCGAAATAAAATTCGATATTCTTTATATTCGTCAGCGATAATGATATAAATGTGATTATTAATTGGTACCATATAGCAAAACATTCATAATTATTTGAGCATGTTCAATTAATAATGATTAAGAATCTTTAATCAAATCTATAATTTGCCAGTAGAATCAAAAGAGAGGGTAATTAAATCTATGGAGCACATCTACAAGAACGTAGAGAAAAAACGCGAATCTTCGAAAAAGAAAATATTAGATGTTGCAATGGATCTTTTCTATGAAGTAGGTTATGAAAAAACCACAACACGTCTGATTGTTCAGCGTGCAGGTATTCGTAACGGTAGTCTTTATTACATGTTTGCCAATAAAGAAGAGATTTTCAAAGAGATTATGCTCAATGCATTCAAAGATGCGTTGGTCGAATCCGAATCCCTTTTTGATTCAGATATGGATTTTATCACGGAATTGACATTTCCGATTGCTTTGGAATTGTATACAGCTAGCAAATCAAAGAGGATAGCAGAACTTCTCTATCAGGCACATAGTTCGTGGTCGGTACTCGACAGTTTCGTAGGAATCATATGTGATTGGGTTGTTGCGCATTCTTCTGTTTCCAGTCATATGATAAAAGCTAAGGAGACACACGCAAACATTCTTGCAGTCATGGGTGTAGTTGGCAACATTATCGGAGAGTTCGCCAATACAGACGACGAACTCGATTACAAGGTAGTTTTGAAAACCGTAATGGAAGTTTTCTGTATAGTTTTCAAATATCCATTATTCAATATGGATGAGGTCATAAACGAGATACGTGATAAAGTAGAATCTGGAAACATTGTGATATGTGGCCACAATTTCTGATCATTTGTGGCGAAGGCCCATTGCATCTATCATGGAGACTACTATTCTATTGGGCGAAGGCGGACATCCAACAATATACATGTCTACAGGTAAGGTGTCACTTATGCCTTCACCCACGACATCTCCTTTTATGAACAGTCCTCCGGATATTGCACATGTTCCGCAGGCTATTATCAATTTATCATCAGGTGTTGCAGCATATGTTTTCTTTGATGCGATAAGCATATTCTTTGTCATCGGTCCTGTAACCAGTATTACATCTGCATGTCTCGGAGAGGGAACTATCTTCAGTCCGAAACGTTCCATATCGTAGTATTTGTTGTCCATTGCATTGATCTCGATCTCACATGCATTGCACGACCCAGTATCCAATTCTCTTATAGAGACCGATCTTTTCAATGTCTTTGTCTTTTCATTGGAAAGTTTGGGACTTATGGGTTCGGGATGTTTGGAGACAGAGAAGATGAGATCATTCCTCTTCAATACGTAATTTGGAGCGGTGATCGGCGTTATATGTTTGCACAAATCGTAACAGTCGCGGCAGAAGATGCATTTTCCCAGGTCTATCGACCAGTTTACATCTATGAATATGGCATGTCCGGAGCAGACAGCTACACATTTTCCGCATTTATCACAGGTTTCGTCTGCCATAGGCATCTTCAGGACACGCTCTGACATGATATCATATGATTCGCACGGTTTAGTGTCGGATATTAGATTATTTATGCTTTTTTTGTACATTTTACACCTCCTTCAAAGATCATTTCCACTATAGGATAAATTGAAACTTTTATTGATAAGAGGGAAATCTGGAACTATGTTTCCAGGCAAAGCATGTTCGAGGACCAACCAATTGATGAAAGATGGATCTCTGATCTTGTATCTCCATATATTTCCGTTCACTACGTTGACTGCATGCATGAGTTCGCCCCTTGGTGCTTCCACAATGCCGAGATTGAATCCATCCTGCATATTTACTTCAGTTCTAAGTTCTCCTTTTTCCATTCTGTCAAGACACTGATTGATGAGACTTACAGATTCTACTATTTCGCCTGCTTTTACGGTGAGTCTTGATCTAACATCTCCTTTATCTGCGGTATAGAGTCTCATTCCCAGTTTTTTATATGCATCATAGGGTCTTTCTTTCCTGATGTCCGTTTTTATTCCGCTAGCTCTTGCTGTAGGTCCTAATGCTCTTAGTTCCTCTGCGATTTCTTTTGTGACTATGCCTGTAGTTTCTGCACGGTCTGTGAAAAGCGTGGAATTGTCAAGCATACGCATCAGGTCTTCAAGATCGAAATCTATTTTTAGCATACGTTTTTCAATGGCTTTCAAACTGTTATCGGAGATATCTCTGCGGACACCCCCTGGGACTATTGTTCCCATTAGGAATCTGTGTCCCCCTATCATTTCATTCAGTCTTAGGATTTTTTCTCTGATGCCTGCGCAAGTTGCTGCGGGTACTGCGAATCCAGTATCTTTAGCCATTCCGGAGATATCTCCAAAATGGCATTGTATTCTTTCTAATTCTGAGAATATCACCCGTAACAACTGTGCGCGGTATGGGACTTCCATATCTCCCTCTATGGCATGTGCGTAAGCTAATGAGTTGGCAACAGCCGTATCGCCTGAGATCCTTTCGACAATGCGGATGTTATCTTTGAGAACCGTTGTTTCCAGCAGTTTCTCTATACCACGATATGTGAATCCAAGATGTGCTGTGACTTTGATTATCGGTTCTCCTGCGACGGAGAACCTGAAATGTCCAGGTTCGATGATACCTGCGTGTACAGGTCCGACAGGGATTTCGAATACCCCTTCTCCAACGATATTGTTTCCTGGTATTGGAACTTCAGTCCTTTCTTTAGGAAGCTCATCTTTTTGCAATGGGTATCCATCGTCGTATTTCCACATGATCCTCTGTGGTCCGTAATTTGTGAATCCTTTAGGTCTTAGTCCGTTCATTTCTTGCATTTCGCGTTCGTACGGAAGTAATGAGGGCATCCATATGGACATCGAAGGATACTCATATGAATCCAGAGGTGTTGTTATATGAATGATCTTGTCTGTTTTACGAAGTATTGTTTGAATGGAATGTGGCATCAATCCTTCTTCTGTGGCGTACATACATACGACCCCGTATCCTTCGGAAAGCAATACATTGAGTTCGTTGGGAAGATCTAACATCTGAATATCCACAGATCTGATCATAATATTCCTCCGAATATGTTGTCGACTATCATTTCGAATCCATTCATTATCTCGTTAGGCATGAAAAGACCGAAGAATAATGTGATTCCTGTAAGGATGATAAGCGGCAATGCACGTACGATGCTTTTAGGGTCATTAACGTCTTTTTCCGTGTCTCCACCGATCATAGGGAAGATATGAAGTGCGAATCCTGCGAATACGATCAGAAGTAGCATGACTATTATCGCAGTCATCCACCACATTCCTGCGTCCATTGCGGAATAAAGTATTGCTATTTCTCCTATGAATACCGAAAACACAGGCATTCCCACTATGGCCATTGTTCCCACAATGAGCATTGTTGATGTGAAAGGCATTTTTTTCCTCAGTCCCTTTATAAAAACCATTTCC
>JALNYB010000107.1 GCA_023230065.1 Candidatus Methanomethylophilaceae archaeon | reverse complement strand
CCGAACAATGATCCTCTTTCTCCACTCATCGAATCCCTCCGGCCCAGAACGATTGGATCTCGGAGAGACCAGAATATCTGCTTCCAAACCTTCAAGAACTTTGCGAGTGACGTCACTAAGATCCATATGTGTGTATTGACAGCAGATATTATCTTTTTTGGCTCTCTTTATTTCATAAAAGAATCGATCTTCACATAGAATCGATAATTAATGATCTAGTTTTAAGTGCTGATATACAGACATGGACTAACTGGTACAAACTGTATACATCATTAACAGGAAATCGCGATAAATAATTTACAAGAAAATAACTCTTTAAATCTCGTATTGTCAAAACATTCCATTTTAAATAGAATATACATCGATCGAAGTAAGTTTTGAATCCTTCTATTATCTAAACCATTACCTGAACCATAAGGTCAAATATCGACACCGAAATAGGGACTGTAATGTTGCACTCTGCTCAGGAACCTCTCGACTTCGATGACCTCAGCGCCATATACCGCGTCGAAAAGAAGACTCAAACATTATCGACTGTTAGAAGAGATCTCTATCCTGCAATGGCTAGTTTATTAATAAGTCTTAAAACAGAATACGAAAAACAGATAAGTCTTGATTCCGAATCACTTGTTTCAGAGGGCGCCAATCAACGTAAGAAAAAAGCCAGACAACTCTCTAAAGAAATCGTTGAACTCCGTATGCAGAAGATCAGCTCGCTTGCGCTACGTGGTGCGATGGGTGCACAGAACATCGTAGACGGTCTCACTTCCGAAGAGAAAGAATATTACACGGAAATCCTAAACATATCCAAAAAACAGGAATGTATCCTTGACCGCCTTAGCGGAAAAAAAACATTCGAATCCCGCGCAATTGACGACAAGCCTATTGAAAGACAGGTCAAAAAAGAAGAACCGATTGTAAAACCAATATCTGAAACGGAAATTCCTAATGAACCTGAAATGGAAATGCTTGAACCGGATTTCGAACAAGAATTCTCTGAGAACTCAGAACAAGAAGAAGAATTCCTGAATAATGAGCCTGTAAAATCCACTCCGAAGACAGAGGAAATCATTATTGAAGCCGATGAACCCGAAGAAAAAGAGGAATTCGTTGTAATTCGTATTTTAGAAGACCTTCCACCGTTCTCAGGGCCTGAGCATGATTACAAATTGTCAAAAGAAGATATAGTAAGAATGCCGAAAATAATGGGCGAAGTCCTTGTAAACAGAGAAAAAGCAATAATTGTCAACCCTTCAGCCTGATAGTCCTTGTATCGCCTGGAAACTCCAAACAATCTATATTTAGGCGCTTTATTCCGGTTATCTCTGATACCGCTTCTCTTGCAATGTCTGGAGTATTGTTCGTTTTACTCAAATGAGCTAAGAATATCTTCCTCCTCTCATCCATAGTACGTTTTATGGCGAAGGCACAATCCACATTGGAAAGATGTCCGTGATCGCTACCTATCAATTTCTTAAGATATATGGGATAAGGGCCCTCAGCCAACATCTTCTTATCGTAATTTGATTCGATAACAGCGATATTAGACTCGGCTAATGCCTGTTCAACCTGAAATGTAAGAACACCTGTGTCAGTAGCCAAAAGTACCTTTTTGCCATCTTCTTCAACAAGGAAGGCGTTCGGCTCAACGGCATTATGTGAAGTAGGCAAAGGCGTGATATTTATCCCTCCGATCATGAAGGAATTCATAGTCTTTATTTCATTGTACCGAACATTGCCAAAATTACTCGCATCGTAAGTAGGGCGGTTGCAATAAATGGGAATGTCCATTTTTCTAGCCGTTGCACCTGCACCAGCAATATGATCTGAATGCTCATGCGTTATGAGTAACGCCTTCAGATTCTTACGGTCATAACCTTCCTGATCCATAAACCCCTGAATCCTACGACAGCTTATGCCCGCATCTATCATGACTGCTTCATCATCGAATTCTATTACCGTACAATTCCCGTCGCTTCCGCTGGCCAGAACGTGTACTTCAAACATAAATAAGATCCTCTTATCAGACCTTTTTCTTGTAGATATAAAAGATTATATCGGATCTCGAGATGGTTCCTACCAAAATACCTTGTTCCAACACTGGAATACGATTGACATTGAGCTTCATCATTACTTTCAAAGCCTCGACTATCTCTGCATCAGGGGTGGTGGTCAAGATACTCCTGGTCATTATGGTCTCTACAGTCATATCAGAGATCGCTTTATTGGCCTGTGCAACCTTCTCATCGGCTATCTCTCCATCCATCGGAATTGCCAATAAATTATGGAAGGTCGTATCTGATTGCAACTTCTCTTGATACTTTAGAATCAACTCTAAAACATCATTCTCCGTTATCATACCAACGATATGATTCCTATTATCAACTACCGGCGCCCCTGTTATATTATCAACAGCGAACTTGATAGTTGCCTGCCTCAGTGTATCTGTCGGCCTTACCGTAACGACCTGTGTGGTCATTAAGTCCCTAACCCTAAGTGCCTTCATCATGTTCTGAATGTCAGCATGCCAATATATTAATTTGGATACAACCCGAAAGAAATGAGACTTTTTGAAATGCACCGAATACAGACAGTTTTATTAATAAGGATGCAATAAGCAGATCAAGACGGGGCTTGTAGCTCAGCTAGGTAGAGCGCTCGACTCTTAATCGAGCGGCCAAGGGTTCGAATCCCTTCAAGCCCGCCATCTGTTTTCTTATGAAGTGGATTTCTTCTGCGTTTTGACTTTCTTCTCGATCTCAGATTTCACTTCTGATTTTTTAGATGCGGGAACTTCTATGACGTCTTCAAAAGCATCATCGTCGCAGTAACAGTAATTAGTATAATCCAATCCCACAACATCATAGATATCTTCCAATTTCTTTGAACATATATCATCAAGAACCGCTCTTACAGTCTCCTCGCTTCCTTTAAGCTCTATCTGAAAATCTCCTGCAGTTAGCTTTAATTTTAATTTCGACATGATTTAACCTCATATGAATCGTTATACGAGTTTAAAAAGGAAGGTAGTAAATACTAATTAAAAACGATAATAATATGAATTAATTACGCGTGTATTTCAACTAACCAATTTTTTAAGTTCTAACTACTTTTTGAGTTTAAAGACTACGCGTATATCCATGATGTATGATATCATAAAACATTCAAATCGCCGAGGTGAAACGAATGTCAAATCAAGATAAAAAAGCCAAACCCGCCGCACCCGCAGATGCCAAAAAATCAGCAGGCGCACCCGCAGCAAAGGCTGATAAAAAAGGAAAGAATTAAGATTCTTCCTCTTACCGGAAATTAAACCCTTTTTTATCTTATCAATATCGCTGTTTTGAGTTGTTTTATCGTGGTTTTTCCTGATGATTATTACTACAATTCTGATCTGCCTGACTTACATCTGTTTAGATGCATCTAATTCAGACAATCCACAGGAGTTTTCTATTTAAATACTTCAAACATCATATTTTACATTGATACGTAAAACAAGAAGTGATAAAAATTACCACTATCAAAACTATATATCTTGCAGGTGGCTGTTTCTGGGGTCTAGAAAAATTGATGGAATCGATTCCTGGAATAATCAATACCAGATGCGGATATGCCAACGGTTCATCCAAGAAAGATGCGGATTATAAAACTGTCTGTACCGGAAAAACAGGATTCCGTGAAACGGTACGTGTAGATTACGACATTGAAAGGATTAGTCTTGAAAAGATCATATTCGCTTTCTTCCATGTCATAGACCCAACATGCCAAAACGCCCAAGGGAATGACAAAGGAACACAATATCAAACAGGCATCTATTACATTGATGAGAATTCGAAAATGATCATTGAACGCATCATAGATATCGAAAAAAAACGCTACAAGACATTTAATGTTGAGATCAAACCTCTGGAATCATTCTTTGATGCAGAGGAATATCACCAAAAAT
>JALNYB010000106.1 GCA_023230065.1 Candidatus Methanomethylophilaceae archaeon | reverse complement strand
GTGAGAAACGTTCCGCCATTTTTGTCCCGAATTCTATTGAGCCTTCGAGCTCATGTAATGGTGACTGCATGAATACGGAATCCGTATCAGAATAAATGACCGATATGCCTTCAGATTCAACTTCTTTGATTATGGATTTGACATTATCTCTTGCGAACGATGTGATCGCAGCTCCAATTGTTTTATCAGTGAATCTATAGAATGATGAAGCGAACACACCGTAGAAGGTGTTCATAAGAACTTTTACTGCGGCTTGAAGACCATCCAGATATTGGTGTTCTTTTTTGTCGGTAGTCTCTTTCATCTTTTTCTTGATACGGTCTCTTTCTGCCATTAGATCCTCAAGTATCTTAGGCAGGAGACCGACTCTTTTATCCGGTGAAAGGAATCTTGCTCCAGAAGGACTTATGATCGTTCCTTCAGGCGATAAGGTTGTGAAACAGATGTTCTTAGCTATGATGAGCGAGGGATACATCGATTTGAAGTCGAGAACACAGACCCAATGATACAATCCTGCAGTCATAGTATGAACATATCCTCCCTCTATCTGGTCAGAAGATGAACTTCTTCTTCCTGTTAGTGGAATACCTATCTTGTGTCTATCTGCGGCGCGTATGAGTAATGAATCTGCGAGTTGTGAGGAACCTGCGGTATGAACATCTTCCATCGGAAGTTTTGATACAGCTGCGAGGTCCATACATTTTCTTAGTGTTCCTACGGCAAGTAAGATCTTCAGTGCCAATTCGGCATCTTTGAAACAATATCTTATTACTTTTTCACGGTCGTTCTTCCATTCGTCATCCATATGTTTTGGATCGACATCCATTTTCTGTTCGCCGAGGACCTGCATGGAAACAGCATTAAGAGTTTCTTGTTTGGGATGGAGTTCTTTCTTTGCGGCCCACCACGCATCTGCTATGAGTCTGCCCTTAATCCTCCAAAATCTTTCGCTTACGATCTTGGGCTGTCCGTGGTCACGTCCCCAGGGAAGGGCATCTTTAAGTTTATTGATTTGTGCTCTTTCCATTATCTTTCTGATATCATAATTATCGATATTGTATCCTGTGATGACATCTGGGTCTTCCTTTTTTATGAGTTCTGAGAAGTTGTTTATAATGTCTGTTTCGCTGCCAATCATGGCTTCGCAGTTCCTTAAGATCCCATCTTCTTCGACCACTGAACATATAGTGTAGATGAATCCATGTTCTATGCTGTTCTCTATATCGAACGATAATATCTTGAGTCCGGGGTCAAACGGATCTATGTTCTCGAAGGAATCCATCTTGATGATGAGATCTGTAGAATAATCACCAGGAACATTATCGCCCGTGATCTTTATGCATGATCCCATGTCCATATCATATATGAATCTGTGATGGAATGGGATATCGGCACCTAGGACATGATATCCTAATTTTTTCCATTTGTTACGGTAGTTTGGAATATTCCATGGGGATATTATCGTGACTTTTACAACATCGTGATCTGTACCTTTGTAAAGGAGGACGTCATGTTCTGTTTTTGTTACTTCAGGATCTCTTTTAAGGTCTATCTCGACCTTTTCATCGGGATCCACTATGAAATAATATGGTTCATATCCATAGCAAAGAATCGTAATAGACTTCTTATCTCGGGTTTTTCCGAAAAGTTCTATGAACACTATGCCATCATCATTGCTGCTGTATGATGCGGTAAGAAGTCTAACGTCCCAAGTTTTCATATGATCACTTATTCGCCACAATTCTTATGACATCTCCATCCTGAAGGATATAATCTGCGCCTACAGTACGTTTTGTCTTTGCATTCACTGCTCTGATGAATTTGTCTCCGAGATCCGAGTGGACTCTGTAGGCCAGATCCTTGGCTGTAGATCCTTTTTTTATAAGGAAACAATCTGGAAGAACCCTTCCGAAATGATCAGTGAGTTTTGTCTCATCTTCAACTGGATATACTGCGATATAGTCTAGCATACGGAAGACTCCATCTTCGATACATGCTTGAACACCTGTTCCGCCGTATTTTTTCATATTCTCTGCCATGTAATCCAATGCTTTCTGTTGGCCAGGATTGAGTTTTACGCCATCTTTCACTGTAAATGTTGTATCGCCAGGGACATAATTGATAAGTCCGGCTACGGCCGCTTTACGAAGTGCTAATTCAGTCTCTGCAAGTGTTGGTACGGACGCATCCCCCATCGCGGCTATTTTTTCTATGTTGCCATCCGGTGCAATATCTGCTTTGTTCATGGCTATGATCATAGGTTTTGCAAGCTCTCTGATTCTTATGCAGAGATTCAGAAGAACATCATCATCCCACAGTGTGGGGTCTGCAGGAAGTTCTACTGTTTTTAGTGCTTCTTTGATCTGGGCTTCTGAGATGTTCAGTCCAGCAAGTCTTTCTTGAAGTATTGTCTCAGGTTTGTTTCCCTGCATTTTTGCCTGTCTGGCAATTCTTCCGAGACCGTTCTTTATGATCTCTCTCATCCAGAGTTCTATTTCTCTTCTAAGGAATTTTACATCCTCAGTAGGATCGTATGTTCCAGGTTCTCCGGGATTTCCTTCGAGGTCGGTCGATCCGCTGACATCTACGACGTTGATCATCGCATCTGCTTGTCTGAGATCGTCCAAGAATTTATTTCCAAGACCCTTTCCATCCCAAGCTCCTGGAACTAGTCCTGCTACATCTAATAATTCTACTGGGACCATTCTAGTCCCGTTTATACAAAGTGAGTTATGAGGCGTACATGTAACACCGAATTCTTTACACGGACAGGGTTTGCGTACATGTGCTATGCCTTTGTTTGGTTCTATCGTTGTGAATGGATAATTCGCAATCTCTACAGGCGCCATAGTTGCAGCACCGAATAATGTGGATTTTCCTACGTTTGGTTTTCCGACAATCCCGATTTGCATGTGATCGACCAGGTATCGTGTTCAATCTGATATACCTTTACGCCTTTTTGAATATTTTTGATAGATATTCAATTAAAATTATGGTTTAGGCATACCTAAATTTATATATTATTTAGGCATTCCTAAATCATGGAATGTAACAATGAATGTTTAGCGGGTTGTTGCAACAAATGCGGTACATGCAACACGCATAAGATTGAGACCAAAGCATTGAAAACACCCACGGGAGGCGGAGCGCCTCTTCCGACGATCAGCATAGGGATGTCCGGAAGGATCGTAAGGATCCTTGGTAAGGGGGAGATAAGAAATCATCTGGTGAGTCTAGGTTTCAATGATGGAGAGAAGATTTCCATAGTGAACGAGATCAATGGCAACATGATCTTGGACATCAAGGGTTCTAGGGTCGCCATCGATCAGGCACTCGCTATGAAGATTTTTTTGATTCCGGAGTGATATTATGAGAACTTTAAATGAAGTGAAATGCGGAGATAAGGTGACTATTGCAAGACTCAATGGGGACCCAACATTGAGAAGACACATCTTGGACATGGGTCTTACAAAAGGATGTGAGGTCATAGTTCGTAAGGTAGCTCCTCTGGGAGATCCGATTGAGATAACTGTAAGAGGTTACGAACTCACTTTAAGAAAGCAGGATGCAGAATCGATCGAAGTCTTGTGAAATTTAATTGAAAATACGTCAATAACAGCGTAAGCTATGAAAAAATAAAGAGGAAATAAAATGACAATCAAGATAGCATTGGTGGGAAATCCAAATTGTGGAAAGACCACGATGTTCAACAAATTGACTGGGAGTTCGCAACGTGTTGGTAACTGGCCAGGTGTTACCATAGAGCGGAAAGAAGGAAAATTGAAAGGAAAGGAAGATGTGACAATTGTAGATCTTCCAGGAATATATTCACTTTCTCCTTATTCTCCGGAAGAGATAGTATCCAGAGATTTTCTTATCAACAATAGACCTGATGCGGTCATAAATATTGTTGATGCGACGAATCTAGAAAGGAATCTGTATCTGACGACACAGATTCTGGATATGGGAATACCGACAGTTATCGCATTG
>JALNYB010000002.1 GCA_023230065.1 Candidatus Methanomethylophilaceae archaeon | reverse complement strand
AAGAACGGCCTACAGGCCTTCATCTCCTCTTCGGTAGGATCCCTGTTATTTGGAGGTCTGCATTTAACAGTATTCGTGATCATAACTTTAGAACGATCAAATCCCTCTTCATGCATGATCTTATCCAATAACTTTCCAGAACGTCCTATGAACGGTTTTCCTTCCAGGTCCTCTGTCTCACCAGGAGCTTCTCCCACAAAAACAATACCTGATAAAAGATCGCCACTTGGAAGCACAAGCTGTGTACGTCCCTCGCATAGACTGCATAACATACAATTTGGCTCAGGCCTCATGTCCTCTGTCCTTCAAGACCTCGGAACCTTTCACGAGTGCCCAGAGTTCCACTCCTATCGACTTCAAATTCTCTCTGCCGCCACCTTCTCTGTCGATAACAGACAACACACCGATGATGTCTGCTCCTGATTCTCTTAATGTTTCAATAGCTTTTACACTGGATCCTGCCGTTGTTATTACATCCTCAATAACAAGTACCTTGTCTCCAATGTTTAGATCTCCTTCGATCAATTTACTTGTTCCATGATCCTTCTTCTCTTTCCTTACCATGACATATGGAATGCCAACTGCCATCGATAATGCCGCAGCCAACGGAACTGAGCCAAGAACAACACCTGCAATCCTATTCGGACGCAGATTCTCATCCTGCATCTTCTCTGCCATGACCTGTGAGATCAGATAAAGGACCTGAGGATTGGTACTTGCTTTTTTGATATCGATGTAATAATTACTTTTGGCACCTGATGCCAATGTAAAATCTCCGAACTGCAATGCACCGCAGTCCTCCAATGCCTTTGAAAGTTCACTCATAATATCACCAAGGTTCTTTTTTGAGACCTTTCTTGTATGCAACAATATTTGCAACACGATGGAGCCCGAACATTATCAACAACAGAAAGATCAAAGCCAATATGTTCCAGCCCTCGAAATATGTAGAATATACCCAGTTGAAATTGAATATAGCCGTTACCAGCAGTGCGCCGAATACAAAATCATACTGATCTAGAATGGGCGCTTTCTCTCCTCTCTTGAGTCCGAGCCTTCTCTTTATGAATGCTCCCATGAGATCTCCTAAAACGGCTCCGAATGCCAAACATACTATTACGGATATGTTACCCCAGAAAGGACCGAATCCCCAAAAATTCTTATTATCGAAGAAAAACGAAATATCTATCATTATCATACCGATAATTATACCTGTAAGGGCTCCACCAAAGAATCCTTTCCAGGTCTTTCCGTTTCCGAATATCCTTTTTCCTTTCCACTTTCTTCCGCTGTCTATCGTTCTGCCTCCACCAAACAGCACGGCTGCCGAATTAGGTACCATTGCAGGCAAGAACAGCCAAAGACCGTTTATCATTATGATCGCGGCAGTTACGACGTCCATATTATTCTCCAATTCAACATATACAATTGATTGTTTAAGCTTTCGTAAGTTTTCAATAGCTTCTTGGAACTGCTGACTGTGTTAATACATCATATTATATTATTATGTGAAGATATCCTCACCACCTTCGTAACATTGACTCTTTATTTGACGATTTTATATGTATCCATGCTTTGCGTTCAATAACTGAAATATTGAGCCATCAAGATTGATCATGTTCGATTTCTTAATTTCTTAATCGCATGTTTTGATTCTTAAATAACAAATTTTTATAAGACTATGATAAGAAAATATTCAAGATTCTAGAACAGCATTTATTTTATCCTCTATCACTTATGCTAACATATGCTCGTGTTGGATAGTTCCGCATTATTCTCAATGGAACAACTCCCAGAAGAGGAATCAGTCTGTCCTCCTGGTGTGATAGACGAACTTAATAAATACAAAGACCCAAGGCTCATCCTTTGGGGAGACCTGCTGAGGGTATCCGATTGCACCAAAACATCCGTAGATAAGGTCTCACAGATCGCAAAAAAAAGCGGAGACCTCGGAAGACTGTCTCCGGTCGACATTACAGTTCTTGCTCTGGGTCTTGATACCGGCGGCACCATTCTTACTGATGATTATTCAATTCAAAATGTGGCAAAACTAATGGGTCTCTCATGTAGAGCGGTAGGTCAGATAGGCATAAAAAGAGTCGAAAAATGGAACTACAAATGCATAGGATGCGGAAAATGGTTCAAAGAAAAAGCAGATGAATGTCCGATCTGCGGCTCTGCCATGAAATCATGCAGAAAAAGATAATTACGGAAACAGATGCTTACATCTGATCAGTTTGCCCATACGTCTCATTCCCAGAATGCTCATGCATATCTCAGTCCTTTTATCAGAACCGAATGCAAATGTATCAGCTAATCTCTTGTTGTTGGCAGCTATCTTCAAAGGTTTGTAAAGAACCTCTTTCCACAACGTCTCATAATCAATCAATGAACGCCCTTCTTTAATATTATCGCCAGCCACCTGACCACAGAAACGACCCGCTATCAATGCCAATGGAATACCTCCGCCGTTCACAGATATAACATGTCCAGCAGCATCTCCAACGACCATTCCGTTACCCGCAACTGTCTTTGGAATTGCACCTTCGCTGGGAACATATTTACCTTCCAATTTGTCCGAAATCACATCGAATTCGTGCATCTTCACAAACTTATCGAAATAGTGGCTTAATGTTCCATTGGAGAACTTCGGAGAGAATCCAACTCCTATATTGGCCTGTCCGATCTTAGGAATGACCCAACTGTATGCACCTGGTGCGATTCCACCAAAGAACATCTGAACATACGGCTCAAAATCTCCCTTTGCCTGCGCCGTTACAGCTGGATATGGCATATGATTCCTCATTAAACCCAAACTCTGAGCAACACGTGAACCAGGACCGTCAGCACCTATGATGACCTTGTATTCGATATCACCACATGTTGTGACCGCTTTTCCATCCTTTATCTCTTTAAACTGACAACTCTTTATCAGATCTGCTCCTTCTTTCTGAGCTTCATCCGCCAAATATTGATCGAATTTATCCCTATTTATCGTATAACCTGTAAAATCAAGAAGCGTGCATTTATCCTTCGGATCTATGAGCTTTATGCCTTTGATATCTCTAAGGTGAAGTTCTTTCGGAATATCGAATAAAGATTCGGCATCTTCCAGATTTGGAAACATACCTTTTATCTCTTCATTCGATGGAATCATCTCTCCACATCTAACTGGAACGCCCACCTCTAGACGACGCTCTATGAATGTAACCTGAGCGCCCTTCATCGCGGCATAACGCGCTGTCACACTTCCTGCTGGACCGGAACCTACCACCAATATGTCTGTTTTGATCTTGTCAACCAATGATATCACCTATCGCGACTTACAAAATAATAGGCCATATTGATCAGAGCGGTCTTGTATATCGAATCTGAAATTACATCCAAAGACCGAACAGCATCATTAACAATATTCTCTGCCTTCTCGATGCATTTCGAAACAGCATCGGTCATCTTTATGAGTCTCAAGGCTTCAATAACTTCTGATGGTGTTGGTTTCTCCTTCTCGAATATCTCTCTGATTTCCTTTCCGTGTGTCAGATCCTGCATTGCAAGAATTATAGGAAGTGTGGGTTTTCCTTCAAGGATGTCGTTTCCAACACTCTTTCCAGTTGCACTTTCATTACCGATGACATCTAGTGTATCATCGACTATCTGAAAAGCCATTCCGGCTCTCTGAGCAAAATGACCCAGTGCATCTACAACTTCCGTATCCGAACCTGCTAAAAATGAACCTGATTTCGCAGCACATTCGATGAATTTAGCAGTCTTACCATCGATGATCTTCATATAATCTGATTCTGAAACACAACCCTTGTGCTCGAAATCCTTCTGATTAAACTCCCCGGCACCCATTGATGCAGATGCATCGACGACAAAATCTACGATATCCGGCGATGCTGAACCTATAAGACGGAATCCCAATGCGAAAATGTAATCCCCCGTAACAATTGATTTTCCCAATGAATATTCTCTATAAAGGGTCTTTCTTCCCCTTCTGAGCTCTCCTTCATCGTTAATATCATCATGAATGAGAGTGGCATTATGAATAAGTTCCAAAGCAGAACCTACATCTATAGCCTTCTTAGGTTTTGAACCGCCACACGCATAATACGATAAAATACACATCGACGGCCTGATCCTCTTACCATGAACCGAAATAACGTAATTACACATCTCGGTGAGTTCAGAATTTTCAGACCTCATGGTATCGCACATTAACGCCTCGACATCATCGAGTTCTCTGGAGATGCAGGAATACCATGGCTCATCCATAGCAATGGGATGTTTAGATTCTACTTAATATTTATTCTCATTTTTTTCAGACATGAATATAATCCAGACACGATAAATTGTTACACATCTGATTTACATTAAATTAAAATAAATTTTGAATAGAATTGCCTTAAAATTAATACATTTCAAATCACCATACATCACGATAGAAACTATCAACAGAGCTGAACTATGAATTTAAATAAAATTATTGAGAGAGTGAGTGCGACTATCTCTATAGAACTGAATCATTATTCAACACTACATCAAATAGATATGAAATTAACAAATATCGACTAGATCGCAATCATAAATACACACCAGAATCCAACTCGAATAAACAACTTGCTTCTATATATGAGATATATTTTACCACCAATTTAATTTAAAACATAAAAATCATCAATCCTAAGATTTCATTGATAATGTCTGGATGAACTTCATGATAGTTATATGAACATATATCCAGCATCAATTTCGAATCTGTATTTTCAGACTGGAACAAACAATAGATAAAGATGTATTAAAAAAGAAAAGGGCCGAAGGCCCTGTTTTTATTGGGGTTTAAGCAAACAATGCTGCAGCTGCGTTTGAACAGAAGTCCAAGATGAGCTGCGGGTAGATACCGAGTATGATAACGAAAACCACACATATTGCGATTGCAACTGCAAATGCATTCGGAATCTTGATCTTATCTGTCGTTTCGCCCTTCTCAATATACATAGCCTTTACGACCCTTGCATAATAATACAGAGAGATTGCAGAGTTGAGAATGGCTATGAATGCTAACCAGATCCACTGCGTCATTACTCCACCGTCGCCGTATATCGCCGATGAGAACAGAATGAATTTTGAAGTAAATCCTGCAAGAGGCGGTATACCTGCGAGTGAGAATAAGAACAGAAGCATTGCGAATGCAACGAACGGAGCCCTCTTTGCGAGGCCTCTATAATCCGAGATCTTCTCTCCGATACCAACAGATATGAGTGCACCTACGATAAGGAATGCTCCACCCTTCATGAACACATGTGTGAACATATGGAACAGACCACCAGTAAGTGCATACTCACTCATGACTGCCATAACAATGAGTATGTAACCTGCCTGTGCGATACTCGAATATGCCAACATCCTCTTGATGTTAGGCTGAGCAATAGCGACGACATTACCGACCGTCATTGTGATAGCTGCAATGATCGCGAATACATATTGCATCTCTACAGTCGCAAATGAAGCTACTGCCGATCCTGCCACAAAGAGCACCAAGAAGATCTTGAAGAATACAACAAGTCCCATCTTCTTCGATCCTGTTGCCAGGAAAAGAGATACAGGAGTTGCCGCCCCTTCATAAACATCAGGTGCCCACATATGGAACGGAACAGCTGCGATCTTGAAACCGTAACCTGCGATGATCGTAATCATTGCGATGCCGAATGCCCATGAGAATCCATCGGTTGACAGAACAGTTGCAATATCAGCGATGTTAGTCGTACCAGTAACACCATACAGCATAGAGATACCATAAATGGTAAGTGCCGTGGATATCCCACCGATGATGACGTATTTCACTGCTGCTTCTGCTGCCCTCGGGTCATTCCTCTTCATTGCAACAAGTGCATATGAAGAGATACTTACGAGTTCTACACCGAGGAAGATCGTCAGAAGATCACCGGCTGTTGCAACGAACATCATACCGGTCGTTGCTGCTAAAAGCAACGAACTGTATGCGCCGTAGTACAACCTCGTGGTCTCTGTGCTTGCCGCAGATACCAAAGCTACCAAGAACACAACTGTCTGGAATAGCAAAATCATGAGACCCGAAAAGGCATCATAAGTAAACAATTCCGCATATGTTCCGGTATATTCGCCCACAAGGAGAACGAAGTTGATTATTATCGAAATGATAATGACCGCCAACATTGCACCTGTGACCAAATTCCTTCTCTTTGAAGAAAGATATATGGCAGGCATTATGAGTGCTCCGAGGATCATGATGATCATCGGCGCTATCGGAGTGAAATCTCCGAAAATATTACTGATTATAGTTGGATCAATATTCATTTCAGATCACCACTCCAAGAGTTACAAGGCTTGATGTATAATCGCTTATGTAACCTAACGCTAGGTCCGGCCATAAACCGAACAATGCAATGAGTCCACATACGATAACGAGTGCAAACGCCTCTGACTTGTTAATATCCCTCAAGTGCGCCGTTTCAATCTTATCAGTGAGCTTTCCAAACAATGATCTCTGCATCGCCCACAGATAATAACCTGCGGTCAGCATAAGTGACATCAAACAGAATATGATCAACCAGATCATATTGATTGAGAATGAATACTCGTAGAACGCGAATATAATACCAAACTCTCCCCAGAATCCTACTAGACCTGGTAATCCGAGTGATGCCATGAAACCGAACATCATGAATGCTGCATATATCGGGACCTTTCCTGCAAGACCTCCCAAAAGGGGGATCTCTCTTGTCTCAAACAGATCGTGTGCAAGTCCACAAGTCATGAACAATACTGCTGTAATAAGTCCGTGTGCAAACATTAAGAAAATTGCAAATTCAACACCGACCTCTGAAAGACACGCAATTCCGAGCAATACCATACCCATATGGCTAATGGATGAGAATGCAACCATTTTCTTGAGATCCTTCTGGGCAATACAAGCATACGCACCATATAGAATCGCAACAATCGCAATGACGACCATTGCAGGCTGCCACCAAACAGCTCCATCTGGGAGCACTTCAAGACAAACTCTTATGATACCATATGACCCCATCTTAAGCATAACAGCTGCCAATAATACTGAACCTGCTGTAGGCGCTTCTGTATGAGCATCTGGTAACCAAGTATGGAACGGTACGATAGGCATTTTGACTGCGAATCCGAAGAAAAGCAGACCGAATACGAATATCTGGAATGTCGACGAGAATGCCGATGCACCGATTGCAACAGCTGCAAAGGAGAAATCGACAACTCCACCTGCTGCTGCCTGAATGGCGATGGCAAAGATACCAATCAACATTACCAAGCTTGCTACATGAGTGTAGATGAAGAACTTGATGGCTGCATAGTGTCTCCTCGGGCCCCCGAACCATGAAATCATGAAGTACATAGGGATCAAAGTTACTTCCCACATTATGTAGAACAGGAAATAATCTGCTGACATGTACACACCCATCAGACCAACTTCCATTGCTAAGAGCAATGCAAAGAAGTAATTGGGCTTATCTTCTTGGTGAGACGAGAAGATCGTGACCAAAAACACTAAAAGTGCTGTAAGGAAGACCATCAGTATACTGAGCCCATCGATTTGAAGAATATATGACATCTTAAGACCTGCAGACTCAATCCACGCATAATTTTCACTATAGACTGAAAGGTTCTTGGCCAGAAGCAGGAAGAATGTCAGGATCAGTGTGATACCAGACATTGTTGCTGCGGTATATTTTGCGTATTTTGCTCTTTCGTTTCCCATGAATAGTGTTATAATCGCACCGATTAACGGTAATACGACCAATAGTGTAAGGAGATATGGGATCTCCGGTAAATCAAACATTTTACAGGCCTCCCATGTACCAGAATATGCCGAGAATGACACAGAAGAATACCACAACTCCACCGAAGACAACTGTTGTGTACGAACGTACATTTCCTGTCTGAGCTTTACTGAGGATCTCTCCACCGCCAATCACTGCATTCGAAATTCCATTAACAGTTCCATCGATAATGTTTTTATCAACGAAGTCAACACCGCGTGCGACACCATATCCTAATTTCCAGGCAATCTGATCGTAGAGCTGCGGGAACCACCATCTCATAGTGAGTGCATGGTAGAGACGAGACTCTCCGTTCTTGTTGAACTTACCTGGATTCATGGTCTTCTTGCTGTACATAAGATATGCAATACCCATTGCCATCAATACAAGCACGATTGTCATCCACGTGTATACGTTTCCGAATATCTCTGTGATATACTCGAATCCTTTTCCTTCGCCACTTCCAACCTGAAGGTTACCTGCAGCATTCTCTCCAATCGAAATCAGATTATCAAATCCGAATAATATCACGAAACCGAGTCCCGCTGCAAAGATTGACAGGATACAGAGAGGTACAACCATCGATTTGGGTGACTCCCCGTGAGTGTGATGAGCATTAACGCCCTCCACTCCCTGGAAAGTCATGAACCACATACGGAACATATAGAATGCCGTCATGAATGCTGTCACTATAGCAAGGAACCACAATATGAGGAACAGAGTCTGTTCTCCAAAATCCGATGCATGCATAACACTCTCTATAATAAGATCCTTTGACCAGAATCCTGCGAAGAACGGGAATCCTGAAATCGACAAAGAACCGATAAGCATTGTTATCGATGTTATCTTCATCTTCTTTCCGAGTCCTCCCATTTTACGCATATCCTCTGTACCGCATGAATGAATGACCGAACCTGAACCGAGGAAAAGCAATGCTTTGAAAAAAGCATGATTGACCATGTGAAGTAATCCTGCTGTATATCCTGCTGATCCAGCCACTATAAGAGCTTCGTTACCCTGCTCAAGTCCGAGAGCAATCATATATCCTCCTGCACCCAGAGCCAAGAACATATATCCTAACTGTGAAAGTGTAGAATAAGCCAAGACTTTTTTGATATTCATATTGTTGAGAGCCATCGTTGCTGCGAAGAATGCTGTGACTCCTCCTATGATCGCAACCCAGAGCAATATCCATGAACACTGTGTGAACAGAGGGAAACACCTGGCTGTGAGATAGACACCGGCTTTGACCATTGTCGCTGCATGGATCAAAGCAGATACTGTTGTAGGGCCTGCCATCGCATCAGGCAACCAATCCAATAGAGGGAACTGTGCAGATTTTCCAATCACACCGCCGAATATCAGAAGGCTTCCGAGAATGATCATGTTCGGATCAACAGCGGCTAATGCCTCTTCTGTGAACATGTCTGCGTAATCCAATGTCTTGAATGCAAACAACAGAACGAACAATCCTGCCATCAGACAAACATCTCCCAGTCTTGTGACCAAGAATGCTTTCTTTGCTGCTGAAGCTGCATTTTCTGAAGCTGCATCTCCATCTGGGTGATTGAATGACCAGAATCCTATAAGCAGGTAGGAACAAAGTCCCATAATCTCCCAGAATATGAACATCTCTAAGAAATTACTAGATACAGCCAATCCTAACATTCCTGTGAGGAATAAGGAAACTTCTCCGAAATATCTTCTCTTCCTGACACCCTCGTCGTGCATGTATCCAAGCGAATAAACGAAGATCAGCATTGCGATAAACGATGCAAACAGCATTGTAAGACACGCTAAGCTATCGATATAGTATCCGAAATGAAGAGTAAATCCACCAGGTAAGGTGAACCATGTGATCTGTTGCGTTACATATCCAACGTCTGAATATGCAGCGGAAGTCCAGAACTCGCAAGAAACGAGAACTGCAAGCACAGTAGCGATAGCAGCGCCTGTTATCGCGATATATCCGCCACCCTGTGGCGTTTTGTTACCAAGGAAACCGACAATCAAGAAACAAAGAAGCGGTATCACTGGAATTAACCAAGTATATTCTATGAACAAACTTACCACCTCATTGAAGCCAAACCATCGACCTCAGTTGCCTTCTTTAGTTTGTATGCATTGAGTAAGATGGCAATACCTACTGCAACCTCTGCAGCAGCTACCGTAATCGTCATTATAACGAATACTTGACCCATTGCATCACCGGTGAATGCCGAAAAAGCCACAAAATTAATGTTTGCAGCGTTGAGCATGAGCTCTACACACATCAGAACAATAATTGTGTTATTCTTAGTCATTACGCCGTATGCTCCTATGGCGAATAATATCGCAGCAAAAGCGAGGAAGAACTCAATTGGTATCATCGTGTTCACTCTCCTCTCTTGCTATACATACTCCGCCGATTATTGCACCGAACATAAGCAGACCCACTATCAAAAGAAGGGGACCGTATTGTTCGAACAGAACATAATTGAGGGAACTCTCATCGAGATGACCCTCATCATCTACAACCTCTGTGAAGGGGATCTCCTGTGGGGTATCATATGTTGTATAATTGTCCCAGTTCGTCGCGAATATCGCTGAAACGCAAACTACCAGTAGCAAAGTCGCTACAACTGCACCGATTATGACTTTCTTGCTGGTCATAAGGAATCATCTCCACTTTTCTGAATGTACCTTCTCGTAAGCATAATGCTAAACGCGAACAATATCGTGATAGCACCGACGTATACGAGCATTTGGATAACACCTATGAATTCAGCCTCGAGGAAGAAGTAAGTGACTGCAACGCAGACAAATACCAACGCGAGGTAGAACGCACTGTGAATGACCTCTTTGACGCTTACAACATAAATAGCGGCAGCGATTGCAATGCCAGCTAATATAACGAATGCCAGAAGATCTGCGTTATCCCAGAGGTACTGCACTACGGAACAGAATCCATTCCAAATATCATTTAAGAATTGCATTATAGCACCTCATCCATGTGGAGAGCTGATTTAGGACAGTCATCCACGCAGTTATGACAACAAACACATATGTCTTTGTTAATTTCAGGCCAAAGAATCGGCCTGCCTTTTGCATTGACTCCGTGCTCAATCATTTTGATGGCCTTTACAGGACATACTTTTTCACACTTTTTGCAACTGATACACTTAGACGAGTCAAGAATCGGCCTATCTGTCATGAACGCATTCACGCGCCTTTCAGAGTTTCCATTCTTGATATCGGACATGAGGGTCTCTTCGAGGTGAACCTCCATGTTCTTATTGATCTTGTCACAGGCAAGCCTGCGTGGACCGTAAATTAGATCCTCTCTTGTGTATTCGGCCAATTCCTTTTCAGGAGTGACGGTCATAGCATCAACAGGACAGTACTCTGCGCAATAACCACAGAATGCACATCTTCCAAGGTTGATCTGCGGTCTTTTAACTGTGTTTCCTGCATCATCGAGAACTTCGACGAGTTCAATGCACGATGTGGGACACATCCTAACGCAGATACCGCATGATATACACTTTTCAAACCTGAGTCCAGGACGTCCACGATAATTGTCCGGCATCCACAGATCCTCATAAGGATACAATATAGCTACATCCCTATGAATGACCGCCTTAACGAACAGTTTAGAAACGACCACAAATGGCTTCATGATCCAAAGTGTTCTTCTGGGTATGTTCTCATCGTAAGGATATTTCTTTAAGAATTCCATAACCATCAGTAAACACCTCCGATCTTAAGCATAAGGACAATTGCCAAATTGACAACAGACAACGGCATGAATACCTTCCATCCGATGTTCAGAATCTGATCTGGCCTTACCCTTGCGATTGCTCCTCTTAATATTATCATCATGAAGAAAACAAACCATGTCTTTATGAGGAATGTTAACTCGGGAAGGTATGTGTTGATCTGCAACGGATCCCATGGGAGAAGCCATCCGCCGAGGTACATGATAGTTATCATTGCACATGCGACGTAACCTCTGAAATAGTCACCCAACATGATGAGACCCCATTTCATTCCTGCATACTCCGTCTGCCAACCTTCAACCAATTCTGCTTCTGCTTCTGCAATGTCGAAAGGAGTACGTTCTGACTCTGCTGTAGCACAGAAGAAGAAGGTGATGAAACCGACGATCTGGGGGATGAAATACCAAGTAGAATTGAACTGAGCGTTTACTATGTCACCGATGTTGAAACTACCTGCCATAAGAGCTGTTGTAGCTATCATGATGAGTATTGGGACCTCATACGAGATCATCAACTCTGCCGCTCTCATTCCACCGATAAGTGAATATTTATTATTCTGTCCCCAACCTGAAACCAATATGAAGAATGGTGCCAGTGCGAACAATGCCATGATAATTAGAAGTCCGGTGCTGTAATCAACAACGAACCATCTCTGCGACAGAGGAATCATACATGCGATAAGAACAGATGTCCCGATAACGAGGGACAATGTCCACATGTAGGTCATCTTGTCGACTTTCTTCGGCATTGTGTTCTCTTTCATGAAGGTCTTAAGACCATCAGCGACACACTGAAGGAATCCCTTCATACCGATCATGGTTCCTCTTCTGTCCATCAATCTACCTAGAACTTTACGTTCTTCCCATAAGGAAATCAGAGTAGCTATGAAAACGACAAGGAATATGACGATCATGAAAATGATCAATGCGAACATATTCACTACTTCATCACAAATCAACCATGTAGAAACAGGGTTTCCTGGTAAAAGAAGATTGATCAACCATGCTATTGTTCCACCTAATAATTCCCATAATTTGTATGAGATATCATAAGGAAGATTGTACACATCGAACGGATAGTACATGTTCGACATTACGTCTGGGAAATGAATCCAATCAAGAATACTGCTGTAAACCATAGTATCACCTGTCAGTCTCTCCAAGACACATATCGATCATTGCCATTACTACGGGCACATCTGCAATTCTACATCCCTGTACCAATGGTTTAGCTGCTGATACATTTGTAAAGATCGGACTACGCACTTTGAGTCTATACGGCTTATCCGTTCCGTCTGAAATCAAATACATCAAAGACTCTCCGCGAGGATCTTCCAACCTTACTGTGGATCTACCTGCAGGTACATTCGATGGGACTTTGAGTCTATACGGAGCGTTCTTTCCGAGTGCTTTGACCTTCTGAACTGCCTGTCTTATGATTTTACAGGACTGTAACATCTCTTCTATCCTTACCTGATATCTTGAATAAGAATCGCCCTGTGTCATGACTGGAACATCGAAATCGATCTTGTCATAATTATCATACGGATCATCACGACGAATATCGAAATCGACACCGGCACCTCTCATCGCGGGGCCAGTAATACCGAGATTAACAGTCTGCTCACGAGTGAGGTAACCTACGCCTTTCATTCTTGATACGAATACAGATGAATCGTCGATCAACGTAACAATATCATCCATTAGAACCTTCTCGAAACGCTCCACACATCTCATTACATCTCTGTCAAAAAGTTCAGTCGTATCGTTCCTTACACCACCGATACGTGGATAATTTGTGGTCATCCTTGCACCGCAAAGACGAACATTTAGATCCATAAAGAATTCTCTTTCCCTCATACACCAAAGGAACACTGTGAAGTTTCCTAGATCTGTACCGACTGCTGCCAACCACATGAGATGTGACTGAATACGGCAAATCTCATCGGCAACTATTCTGATGTATTTTGCTTTCTCAGGAACATCGATGTCTAACGCTTTCTCAACTGTCATACAGAACAAATGTGTGTATGTCATCGATGCTGCGTAACAAAGACGGTCCGCCATCGGGATGATCTTCGGATACGACCTTGCCTCGGCCTCTTTCTCCCATCCCCTATGCAGATATCCTACAATAGGCTCAGCATCCTTAACTATCTCTCCATCTACCTGGATCTTCAATGTCCAGAGTCCGTGAGAGAAAGGATGCTGAGGACCCATGATGATCCACATTTTATCTGTGTCCATCACTGCAGACTCTGCTTTAATGTCCAAAACATCTTTAGCCATCATTCCTGCCCCCTTAATTTATATGATTTTCTAAACGGATAGAATTCATATGTATCGGGTGTGAGTAATCTCTCGAGTTTTGGATGACCATCAAAAATAATTCCAAAAAGCTCGTACGTCTCCCTCTCGTGCCAATTTCCTCCAACCCATATGTCAGAAATCGACTGTACGTGAAGATCATGGTTGTCAAGATTAGTTGTGAGCTCGATCATGGTACCTGTGTGATAATTACTGATATGATAGACAACTTGCATGTAATCTACCATGTCAACTCCTATGACCGTTGATATGTGCTCAAATGTGAGCTTCTCATGGATGTATTCACAAACTTCGTGAACGATTTCCTTAGGAAGCGTTGCATACACTCTCCTGGTCTCTGTCTTGGTCACATTGACCTTGCCTGCGAATCTTTCAGTGAGAAGAGTTTTGATCTCATCGACTGAGGGTGCCTGATATGTTGCATCGGTATCCATCTTCAGTCCTCCATGAAAACACCTCTTCTGAAGTAATCATCAATCTTCTTCTGCAAAAGCATGAATCCGTCGATCATGGCCTCGGGTCTTGCAGGGCATCCAGGTATGTAAATATCAACAGGCACGATCTGATCAAGTCCCTGTACGGTGTTATATGAATCATACCAGGGTCCTCCTGAGATTGCACATTCACCCATAGCTACAACCCATTTGGGATTGGGGATTTGCTCATACAAACGCCTTATGTCTGGTCTGACCTTCTTGGAGATCCAACCATTAACGAGAAGGATATCTGTTTGCCTAGGTGATGATCTGTAAATCATACCAAAACGCTCTGCATCATAACGAGGTGCAGATGCTGCGGCCATTTCCAAAGCGCAACACGCAAGTCCCCAGTGCAGAGGGTGCATAGAATTTTTCATTGCCCAAGACCAAATAGGTCCGGTCAGCTTGTCGACAGTCTTTTTCGTACCTGCGCTCAAAAGATCGTTGATCATGGCCGAAGACCATGTCATGAACTCGTCTGCGCTCATTGCGACAGCATGGGGGTATAGGCTCATATCCATACGGTTTCCTCCTTTTTCAGAGCGTATGTTACACCCAAAATCGACATTCCGAAGAACAAAAGCATCCAAACAGTTGCCATGGTGGAAAGACCGCCGTACGCAACTGCCCAAATCATTAAAAATGTCGCGACCAGATCAAAAACCACAAATATTATTGCAAAAGCGTAATATTGGAATCTGAACTGAACGTGTGCTTCTCCGATAGGATCTGAACCGCATTCGTATGTGGTCTCCATCCATTCAGTCGGTTTATAGGGTCTAATAAACCTTGATGCCCACCATGCCAAAGGTGCAAAACCGAGGGCGATTATGCCCACGACGACCAGTGGTATGTAGCTCACAATTAGTGACATTAAGAATTGCGCATGGCTTGTTAATATATAACTTTTCAGAGGCGCGTTCCTGTTGTATATATAAGGAAGGGAGGTAACTTATTTACGCTCAACGGCATGCATCCCCTACAGGAATAATATGGCAGCAAAAATAGGATTCATCGGTGCAGGAAGAATGGCAGAGGCTATGATCAGCGGTCTCATCACGAAGAATATTTACACAAAAGACGAAATCGTAGCGTGTGCTAAAACGGAAGAAACAAGAAACCGTGTAAGCGAAAAATTCGGCATCAAGATGTATGAGAATGCTTCAGAGATCGCAAAACTCACAGATGTGCTCGTTCTTGCAATCAAACCAAAAAACATTCCGAGCCTTTTCCAAGAAGAAAAACTCGAATTAGGGTCAAATCACCTCTTGATAAGCATTGCTGCTGGTGTCAAAATAGCTGCCTTCGAATCATATGTGCCAGATACTAAAATTATAAGAGTTATGCCCAACCATTGTTGTATGGTTTTAGAAGGTGCAGCTGGATATGTCAGAGGAACAAAAGCCACGGATTCCGACATGCAGATTGTAAAAACCATTCTTTCTGCAATGGGACTTGCTGTTGAAGTAAAAGAACATGATTTAGATGCAGTCACAGGTGTAAGCGGAAGTTCGCCTGCATTCATGTACATGATGATAGACGCCATCGCAGATGCAGGAGTCCTCTGCGGACTGTCGAGAACCGTTGCAATACGTCTTGCGGCACAATCAATGCTTGGCGCAGGCAAAATGGCATTGGAAAGCGGAATGACCCCCTCGCAACTGGTAGATAGCGTGTGCTCACCAGGTGGGACTACCATCGAAGGTGTCAAAGTCCTCGAAGAACAGGGCTTCAAATCCGCTGTTGTAGATGCTGTAAAAGCTTCTGTTAAAAGATCAATTGAAATGGGAAAGAAGTAAATCTTTCCTGCCTTATATTCATATTATATTTACAATTTTTATATAAGGTTCAATTCGGTTTTCTCATCATAGATTTCAAAAGACCCGTAGCGATACGCGGAGAATTCCTCCAGATCGAACCTGCTTCCCAACCGAGATCATTCTTGTTACAAACCGTAGAATCCATCAAACGCTCTCCTTCCTCTTTGATCTCCCAAAGTCTTGCTTCTCTTTCTCTGAGATCGGAGATAATCATAATATCATCAATCTTATGCATAAGAGAGCGTGCGACCTCTGTTCTTTCACAACGGTTGTCACAATCTTCTTTGGATATGCGTCCACATTCTAACTCTGCTTTTGACAGTTCCAACGCAGCATCATAAGAGGTCTCTGCAATAACATCCCTTGTCATCCATTTGGTCTCATATGACAAGACGAGCTTCCATGAAGGATTGTCCAAAAGCTTTCTGTGATCCTCCAATGTCCTCGCAAAAAATCTGTATCCCCATTTCTCAGGTTCCTCGAAAACCCTGCTTCCGGGATCGACGAACGGAGCGAAAGGTGCGTTGTAAATGTAAAGACCATCCTTTTCATTGATCGTGTCCCACAGATGCTTTGATGCTTTTGCACTATCCAATGCAGATTCTCTGGTCTGATGCGGAAGACCGGTCATGTAGAACAGATCAAACCTGCTACAGCCATTATCAAAAGCAGCAGTGACAGATTTTTCAATAGCATCGTTTGTATATCCTTTTCCGAGTGCGAACCTTACTTCCTCATCATGTGAATCAGGAGAGAACTCGATCGTATAGCCACCTTCGAATGCCCCGTCCAATTTCTTGAAATATTCAGCATTGGCACCGTTGAATAATTCGATGACAACATGATTGTCTATCTCCCTCTCTTTTACGGCTTTAAGGAACCGCTCAGCATAATCCATGCTATGCTGTCTGATATCCCCTACTATGAACACAGGAGTATCCAAATAATTCTGAATGGAATCTATGTCCTCAGCGAGTTTTTCAGGACTTCTGTACGCGGGCTTCTTTCTGCATACAACTTTACCATTGGCGTGATGTGATCCTCCGCATTCCGCACAATTGAGAGAACATCCTCTTACTGTGAAAACAGACTTCAATGGAAGCTTATCCCATCCATACCAAGGAAGGGCACCTTTGATGTCCATGTGTTTTATGACATTCTTGATCATTACCCCATAATCGAACATTATGTCATCCAGACTGTCTGCTGAATACGTGAGACCATTATCGTGGATCTTGCCCTCAGTATCCTTCCATATCAGATTAGGTACATCTGACAGATCCCCTCCCTTTTGAAGGACCTCCATCATCTTCACTGTAGGTACTTCTGTGGTATCTCCCCGCATGATCAAATCTATTTCTGGTCTTCTTATCAATTCATCATAGAAGTACGAGGAAGTGAACCCACCGAACTCGATCTTTGAATTGGGATGATATTTTCTTACAATCTTTGCAAGCTCCAGTGCTCCATGCACATGTGGCATCCAATGCAGATCGATAGCGAAAACATCAGCATCCAACGTGCGTATACGCCTCTCAACATCGAATTTCTCGCTCTGAAGCATCTGAACGGCAATATTCACGATCCTTGTCCTGAATCCAGCAGCTTCCAGATGTGAAGAGATTGTCATGAATCCTATAGGATACATCTCAAATACAGGTGATGACGGGATGACGTCGCTTACCGGACCGTAGAATATAGGTTTCTTTCTAAAATCATAAACGCTTGGCGCATGCAGAAAGATTATGTCTGAATGTGCCATTCTATCACGACCCGTAACGCCTTACACGTTGCTGATACGATCTTATCGCCCTCAGAAAATCAATATGACGGAATCCCGGCCAATAGACATCTGTGAAATACAATTCTGAATACGCCAATTGCCATAGAAGGAAATTGGACATCCTCACTTCTCCAGACGTACGTAGGATAAGATCTGGATCGGGGATATCTGATGTATAAAGATGATCCGAGAACAATTCTTCAGAGATGTCGTCAATATCTATCTCTCCATCCTTTACTTTCTGAGCTATATTCTTGACTGCAGTGATGATTTCCTGCCTTCCGCCATACGCTATAGCTACATTGAATGTCATATTGGTGTACATGCTAGTCTTCTCGTCTGCATAATCTATCGCATCGAGAACTCTCTGCGGAAGCGTTGAATGATCCCCCAGGACTCTGATCCTTACTTTAGACTCATGTACCTTCGGCGTATCTGCCATCTTGTAGAGGGATGCTTCACAGAGGTCCATCAGAAAATCGATCTCACTCTGTTCCCTGTTAAAATTTTCTGTCGAAAATGCAAACACAGTGACATAAGAAATATTGAGGCTGAGGCACCAATCAAGCATCTCTTCAACCTTCAGTTCGCCCATCATATGTCCTTTGTTGGCTTCTTCACCAAGGATCTGTTCCGCATATCTACGATTCCCATCCATTATTATTGCCAAATGTTTTGGAATTGGGCCTTCGTGAACCTCTTTTTCCAATTGTTTCTCATATGTGGAATAAACTACTTTAGGAACTGCCATGAAATCACTCAAAATCTTCAGGTACTCCCGCAGCTTTGGGACCTAGATCAAAACATCCGATGGCTGCAACCGCGCCTATGACCCCTTTCATTCCTGTAATGCTGATTATCTGTACGCCACATTCTTCAGCTACCTTGATAGCATCATCCTGAATGAACAGAACACTCTTAGCATTCCATCCGAATTCCTGAAGTTTTTTAGGTATGGTTAAACCTTTGAAAACTGTCATAACCGTATCATCAGAATACGATTCTGATTTGATAAAATCCCTACAATATTCGATGAGCGCCGGGATCTCCTCTTCTTTAACTGCAAACGAGACCGCCGTAGAACAACAATTGGTGGTCTTGTTTGGAGCTTTCGGGTTAAGTTGTATTATCTTGTGGTCAATGAAACTACCAATGGGGCAGGTCGTACCGAGTTTCAAAGCTGTGACCCATGAAGCTCCTTTCTCCTTGGTGTCGGTATCATCTATTCCGATGATCACCCTGACCCTCTTAGGAGTGATTATATCTACATGTGCTGTATGAGCTCCACCTATCTGGAAATCATCCGGGTATATCGTTTCAATAACATCTGGACACTGTGCGATACATGCACCGATACCTACAGTAGCGCCTGCAATACCATACCATGTCATACGAACACGATCCCCTTCTACTTTCAAAGCAGAAAGCCCCTGGCCTCCAACATCTTTTGAAACAGGACCAAAATTCAATTTCTTCTCTCCGATCTCAACATTCATGATCAAAGTGTGACCTTCCATGCGAATATCCTTGATGACTCCGCCGGTACGCCTCCTATTGACAACATCCCACTCTCCAGGACCGCGGGCGACACATTTCTCGACTATTTGAGCGACTCCGTTCTCTTCATCCACCATTGTGATGAATCCTTTACAGAACAGAGACCCATATTTTGCCTTGACTTCATCGGGTCTGAGGATGTGGACCATTTTTATTCCTCTTGATCCATATATTCATCCTCGTCCTCGTCCTCCTCTTCTGCTTTGGATAGGAATTCCGGAGGGACATTATCACAGAGGAATACTGTTTTTGCAGCCCTTCCGATCTTATATCCCGCTTCCGCACATCCAAAAGTATCAACTGCAAGGATAACAGGATCTTCAACACGGACTGAACCTGCCCTTACTGCATCACGGTATGACCGTGAAAGATGGACCATTGCCCTATCTGAAGGCAAAAGTCCTACCTCTAAAATTATGTCGCACTCCTCCGATGTTGCCGGATAATAGAGTGTGTATGGAATGTTATCGGTCGGAAGATTAAGATTCAATTTGATTGTATGCCCGTATGTCGCCCTGACACAAGCCCCAGAAATCTGATACCTTCCTTTCGGATCTGTCTCTACCAGAGCCTCTACATGATGAATTCTCAGCCACTTCATGCGCGGATTATGATCCTTGATAACGGCAATAATGTCTCTGATGTCAACAAATCCCTGTTCATCCATTTCAAGGTCGAACTTACCATGTCTGAGGATTCCAGCCATTGTCCTTCCCATCTTCTCGACCTCATAGTCGCTCATGATGAATTTCCCTTCTTCACCGCAAATGGGACAGTGTTCATCGCGGAAATATCCGTGATCTTCACATTCTCTGATCATTTTATCACCTAAGTAATACAGCCCTCTCAGCTGCTGTAACTGCATTCGCCATTAGCATACATATGGTCATGGGGCCTACGCCTCCCGGTACAGGAGAGATTGCTGATGCGATCTCCTTCACATTATCGAAATCGACATCACCTACCAGCTTAGATCCGTTCTTTGCTGTAGGATCCTCGATTCTGTTTGTTCCTACATCTATGACTACCGCTCCTTCTTTGACCATGTCCTTTGTAACAAAAAGGGGCTTTCCTATTGCAACTATGAGAATATCCGCCTGACGTGTTATCATTGGAATATCTTTGGTTCTTGAATGAACCACTGTGATAGTGGAATCGGCACCTTTACCTTTCTGCATCATCATAGCAGCCATCGGTTTCCCGACGATGTTGCTCCTTCCCAATATTACGACATGTTTTCCAGATGTCTCAACATCTGACCTGATAAGCATCTGTTGTACTCCTGCAGGTGTTGCAGGCAGAAAACTGGGATTTCCAATCAACATCTTTCCAACATTCGCTGGATGAAAACAATCTGCATCCTTATTCGGGTCGATGGCGTTTATGACAGTATCCTCGTCTATATGCTTGGGTAAAGGCAATTGTACAAGAAATCCATGAATAGACTTATCGTTATTGAGGTCACTGACTACCTTGAGAAGCTCTTCCTGAGTCGTCTTTTCCGGCAATATTATAGTGACAGAATGCATGCCTAACTCTTCGCACTTCTTTCCTTTCATCCTGACATACACCTGCGAAGCTGGATCTTCTCCGACAAGCACAACTGCCAATCCTGGAGTCACACCCTTGGATTTCAGAGCAACAATCCTTTCCCTGAGCTCAGAATAAATTCCATCAGAGACCTCTTTGCCGAGTATAAGCCTAGCACTCAAGATATTACACCGTTTTGTCCAAGGCCATTCTATTATATTATGTTAGCGCGCGAGGGCGCGTTATTCATACGGACGTACAGCATCTGGTATTGTCTTAGCGACAAAACCAAGGTCCAATATGCCTTCTAGGACCTTTCTTGTATTATCGATATTTGCCATCATCTCCTCCGAAGTCATCTTTCCATTCTTACGTGATTCTGACATGTGCCAGGTATGAGTTGCAAGGACAAATATTCCTTTATTCAACTGTGACGCCAATGATATGTAATCTTCAGGTACCCTCCTACCTTCGTGCATCGGCCAAAGATATGCTGCGATCTTCTTTCCTTCAGCATCGTGTCCCTCTGGAACGGATACTTCGTAAACACCATTCTTCATCTTCGAAGGCGTGAGTGTTCCAGTCATCTTAGTATAGAATGATGAATCATATTTTATTCCGATTTCCGGAAGAATATCGATGACATCCTGTCCGATTTTCATGTAAGGCGCCCTGAAACATTGCGGCCTTATTCCAGTTATATCATTAACAACGTCTGATGAATGAAGAAGTATTGCTTTCTTCTCAAATCTTTCATACTCTATACCATTAGAACCAGTGAGATCCTCATGCTCATACCCATGCATGCCTATTTCGTGACCTGAAAGAAAACTGGTTGCATCTATGGATTCCAAGGTCTTTCCTTCTGCAAAGAAAGTACCCTTTATGTGAAGATCGTCCAGCAATTCCGAGATTACCGGCAATCCCTCGGACGTAGAATCGAATCTAGGCGCTGTCCCAGACCCTCTATCCATAGACCCGGCTGGCGTATGCCCAGGCAAACAGATGTTGACATCTCTATCAAGATCTATTGTAAAACATAATGTCTTCATCGAATGTCATCTAACCTTTGATGCCGTGATCTTCTTGATCAACATTCCTTCTATCACGATGGGCTGATATTTGATTGCAAGATCCTTGGCACGTAAGACCTTTGGCTCGCTCTCCCCGTAGATCTGGAATAATATGTCTCCTTTCTCTACTCTCTGTCCTTTCTTACGAAGCAACATAAGTCCTGCTCCTTTGTCGTTAGGCGACCCGGCTGCCTTTGCAATTGAAACTAGATCCTTATTGTTTATCGAATGCACATAACCGGATTTTACAGAAGATACCTCCAACATATATTTTCCAGGAACCAAATCATCTGACTTGATGTCGTAGTTACCACCCTGCGCAGCAACTATCTCTCTAAATTTCTTCAAGGCCTTTCCAGAATTGAGAATCTCGAGTGCCCTCTCAGGTCCGTTGTTGATCCCTCCCATCTCTAAAATCATACCCGCTAGATCGCATGCTTTCTCGATCACACTTTCAGGATGCTTGTTACCTTCTAAAATGCGAATGCATTCCCTTGCTTCAAGAATGGGTCCGATTGCACTTCCAACAGGCTGATCTGCATATGTGATTGCACACTCGATACGTATTCCAAGCCTCTCTCCCAAGTCCATGAAGTCTCTGGCATAAAGGCGTGCATCCTCAAGAGTCTTGACCTTCGTTCCTTCTCCAGTCGGAATATCAATAACTAGATGTGTGGCACCAACCGCCACTTTCTTACTTAGGATCGATGCCAACATCTGAGCACGCGGATTGATGCCCAATGGATGTTCGATCTTGATTACCATATCATCTACAGGTGCGAGGTTCATAGAACCTCCCCATGCAAATACTCCACCCGTTTCCTCTGCGATCTTCTTCAATGTTCTGGCATCCAATTCAACATTACAGAATGTCTCAACAAAATCCGAAGTTCCGCACGCACTGCTAATAGCGCGTGACGATGTCTTTGGGAGCATCATTCCCGCCGATGCGACGATAGAGACGACTATAGGTGTAATCTTATTTCCAGGAACTCCTCCCATACTGTGGAAATCATATACCGGAGTACGATCGAATTCGATCCTGTCTCCGGTATCCACCATGGCCTGAGTGAATGCTGCAATCTCATCTATATTCATTCCATTGATGTACAAAGCAGTGAGCCAAGCAGATATTTCCATTCTTGATAATTTACCATTGAGAATATCTTTTACGACCTCACTGATCTCCTCTTTGGTTAGTTCCTCTTTATCCATCTTCTTACGAATGGTCCTTATACATTCAGGACTCGCAGCGAATACGACATCTACTTCATCTCCGTCTTTCGCTTCAATCTTGTTCATCACAGAATCAGAAAGATACATCAATCCACGCTTTTTGATCATATATCGGGTGGTATCCAACATCGCAGTGGATGATTTCTTTGCATCGATGCGGACGCGGTCGTTTTCCTTTAATCCGAGAAGTATCGCATCTTCTGCACACATGATAGCTAAAGGATCCGCTGTTCCCACATCCATTATTTTTGCTATGAATTTCATTTAAATCCCCACGTATCTAAAGCTACTTTGAGCTCATGATGAGTCTTCGCATACTCTTCTAGAGATACTCCGGAACATGCTGCATCTACTGCCTGGCACATTCCCATCGCACCTTTCCTTACACCTTCTGGATGTCCTGCGACACCGCCACCAGCCTGTATCTGAATATTAGTTCCGGCCTCTTCGATCAATCTTGACACTATGCCCGGATACATTCCACCAGAACATACCGGCATTACTGTTTTATACGGCATCTTGGAATCGAGACATGTGTTGAGATTGTCATAGTCCCCTCCATTACCAGTCATCTTTCCAACACCCAGAGTTCCGATATGCAGTGCGTCTCCTCCGCACATACGTACCAGTTTTGTGATCACAAGCATTGATATTCCATTGAGAGGATCCTTTGTGAATGCTCCGTGCATCGTCCTGTGAACATGAATCGGTACTTTGATGGCAGAATCTTCAGCAAGTGCTTGAACGGCCCCGTAACCACATGTGATTACGTCTACCATTATCTGTTTCGCACCCCATGCTTGGACATTTTCTGCCAATTCAACTATTTTTTCACCATTTGTGCTTATGTTCACAGCATGAAGCATCCTATGGCCTTCTTCATTCAGCTTATCAAGTGCCTCAGCGACAGCTTTCGTACGGTCCTCGATGGGGCAGAATTTCTGGTCCACGAGAGTCTCATCATCCTTGCTGTTGGTTAGGCCCCCGCTTCCTGCCTCGTAAACATAATTTGCCGTCTCTTTCGGTGAAAGCCCGATCTTAGGTTTCACGATGGTTCCTACCAGAGGCTTCTCCGGACGATCCAGGATCTTTCTAAGCCCTTCAGCTCCGAATTTTGGACCCCTATACTGTTTCAAAATACCTTTCGGAAAATCTACATCCTCGAGTCTTACACCTTTTAGTGCGTCTAAACCGAAAAGATTTCCTGCAATTACACTCAATATCTGAGGAATGGCTCCCACTTCAATACTAAAATCGTCCTCAGGATATGCAATAGTAACCATATCTCCTTGGATATCCATAACTCTGGCACCATACCTCTCAAAAACAGTGTCATTCAGTGTAGATATCCCTGTCCATGTTCCTGTAGATTGCTCTGCGGCTATAGCCTGTGATGCTTTTTCTATCGAAAGGTCCGTTGTTACACGGTACTTACAGATAACATATGAATCTGAATCAATAGACTCTCCTAAATGCAAATACGAATACGACTTCATTTTATCACCTTGAATCAAATATACTGTCCCCTAACTGTCTAACCATAATATCATAGACCGAACCTGGAGAAATTATCCCCAATTCTGTTATTATCGCATCTATGTACTTTGCTGGAGTGGAATCAAATACAGGATTGAAGATTTTTACGGAGCTGTTGACCTCTCCAGTCTTTACGACCTCATCGTATCCTCTTTCCTCTATAGTAACCATATCTCCGAACATGGTCAACGGAGAGAACTTATACGTCTCACTGCAAACATTGAATTTAACGCGTGCCTCATCAGCAGCAAGTGCCAATTGAGAGGTCCCTATCTTATTGATGACGGATCCGTTGGAAGATATTGTATCTGCTCCAACGAACACCTTATCAACATTATTCATTACCGAACGAACAGCACTGTCGATTATAAGTGTAGTATCTATGCCTGTATCGGCAAGTTCGTTAACTGTGATGATACCTTGTCTCCACGGACGCGATTCCGTAGCATAAACTTTGATATCCTTTCCCTGTCTGTGCGCTTCCTTTATGACACCCAATGCAACACTGCTATTGCAGTGCGTCATTATAATATCGCCACTTTGGATGCCTCTCGCTCCTATCTTAGCAATAGCTTCTGTGGCTTTAGATGACATTTCCACAAAATTTTTTGCGCCATCGGATATCAATTGTCTTGCTTCCTCGACTGAATCCGCTTTGGAAATATTCTTGGTGCATGCGTGCAATCCGTTCCAAAGAGATACCGCCGTTGGCCTTGAATCCAAAAGGACCTTCTTTGATCTTTCAAGATCTTGTAAAAATTTGTCGAATCCTGTGCCCACATAACCGTCTGCGAATTCCTTTAAAGCAACTACTCCTGCGCAGGCTATTCTACCAGCTCCGCGAATACGCATTTCCTTGATTGCCAAAGCTGTATCAGCGATATTGTCAGACACAGTATTCGGTATTGCGTAGTAGAATTAAATACGTACCTAATTATTTCTATTCATAAATACGTCATTAAGTGGTAAAATCTATGAAATAGACATACATATAATATTTTAGTAGCTTGAAAAAAGAACCTCTGTATCTGCATTTGGTCAATAAAATAAAAAGAATATCAAAATAAAAATTCTGGTGAACATATTGATCCGGAACTCTAAAATCAAATATTTTAACATCTCAATTCGAATGTGCCTCTACGATTTCCACCAACCCAATTCTTGATTATACCTAAATATTATAATCAATACATACATATTCTGAACATACTACATACATCCAAGATTCATTATCTATTTATCACGAAAAACTATTGGGGTATTCATGGCACCGGGAAAAAAACGTCTAAGAATGAAAGGCGTAAAACAAACTCCAAAAAGATTGGAGGAAGAAATTCTAGAACGCTCTAGAAGACTCGCTGAAGATCCGGGACTTCTAAGACCGATGTGCGCAGGAAATTGCAGAAAATGCGATTTTGATAAAACATTCAAAGTAATCGATTCCGTATCAGGATACAAAGAAGATGCCGATAAACTCATAAAAATGGCATCCAGGGGTTCAGACGATCTCGTGAAAGCATATGCAGGAACAATATCACTTAATGCTGCCGGAAAGATCCCTATGCTCGCAACTGCAACACTCGCAGGAGAAAAAGTTCCATTCGCTGTGAGAGGGGCTGTCGGAAACGACAAATTGATCGGCTGTCAATATTATAATGACCCTAAACTCAGGCTTTTGTATTACAACGGTTTCATCAAAAAGAACAAACTTCACTTATACTCGTTCGAAGAAGGCCTTGTGTGCTCAGATGACCCCCATATGCCTGAAGACTATCTTTACGAATCATTCTGGGAAACCCCATATGAATTCAAAGATGACGGACTGACGTGCGGTCACGACGGCGCACTTGCATTAAACATACGGATCAAATCTATAGACGAGACCATACACATATGCGAAGATTGTGCGAAAGATGTCTCCACGATCCAATTCCTCATTGCCAAGATCTGTGCTGCAGACCCTCTTGATGATTTCGAAGTTACCGTATCTCACAAATATCATTCTGCCAACGAAAGCGGAACAGAGAAAATCGAAGGTGACGAACTAAAAAGATACCTCCGCGGGGAGATCAATGATAGTTCTCTACTACAATCCCTCAAAAGGATAAAACTTGGAGACCTCAAACATGCAGAGTCTGCAACCTATATCGTCGGTTCACAGAACTACGGGTCTGACCTGGATATGTTCATAAAATCAATAACTGGCTCTGAGATAGAAAAAAATACCCTACTTAAATTCCTAAGTGCAGTTCCCAGGTCTGTTGTCATAAGAAACGGAAAAGCAAGCGAAGCATTCACTGCATTGTGGGACAATGATTGGAAAGAGATCATTGCAGCCTGCACATCAAAAGAGATAGCTGATTCATTCACAGAACGCCCCAGAACCTTACCCATACGTGTACTAGAAGAAGCATATCAAAAACATATTTCAGCAGATATCGTTGCAAGCCTACCTGAATTCAAAAAACCAAAACCAATAACAAAACTTTCTGACCGTCTTGCCAAAGCAGCAAAGGTGAATGGGTATGAACTTGTAATCAAAGTTTTAGAAACGGAAACCATGAAAAGTTCTAAGGAACGCTGCGTATCAGCAGCATTCATTCTTGCATGTAATCCTGATGCAAAAATCCAACTACATCTGTCAAGAGAAGATCGCGATTTCGCTGATTTTCTTATGCCTTTTGCAAAAGCTGTCATAGATGCCACCGGCGAGCAATATAAAAATGCAATGAACACCTTGCTTACCGCATGTAGTTCTGGCGAATCTGTTTAAAATATACGAATATCAGCAACATAATGAGAAACAGAGGGGGCAAACGATTTGACCTCTCTGATATTCTCTATTTTATAACTGTCTTTACCGCAGGCATTGTCGAATATCTCTCTTATGCGATCTTTATATTCATGAACATAGAATGTGTCATGATAATGAATAATTCCACCGTGTTTGATCATCTCTAATGCTTTCGAAACGAAATCTGAGGTTGTTTGAACATAGCCCATCAAGATGCGATCTGCAAATCTTTTACCAAGAATGTCACGATTATCTCCGAGTATAGGAAGGACCACATCCTCTACCTCATTGATCTTTATATTCTTCAGAAGAAACTCATAAGAATCAGAATTTTTCTCACATGCGAATATTCTTCTAACTCCTGTGAATTTCGCTATAGGTAACGTAAAATAACCTATGCCTGCAAACATATCCACAACAGTCTCGCCTGAACAATCTAATTGTCTCATGCGATAACGTTCATCAGTATTACCTGATGCGAACATAACCTTTCTGACATCAAACTCATATTTTATTCCATTCTCAAGTCTTATAGATTCTGTTTTATCCCCGTGCAAAATCTCTATACTTGGTCTTCTGAATTCTCCAGAGACTCCGTGAATATCTGCACATACCGTTTCTACTTCCAAAATATCTGAATAAACTTTACCTATACGTTCCTTGTATGTAATGCATACAGGATCCATCTTGATAATTGCAATATCTCCGACATACTCCCACTTCATGGGAAGCTTAAATTTTATATTATCCGGAAGATCTGATAATTTCTCGATAATACGTTCCTGCGGACTTCTCCTCTCGATATCATATGCAAGACCATCAATAAGCTCAATGCCCAATCTTTCGATCTCTTGCTCCTTTCCATTGATTATTGGAACAAAACGATATCCTTCACCCTTGCTTATCCTGGCTGAACGTTCCACAACATCCATTGCCATAAGCTTGAGTATCAGCTCAGAAGCATCCGAACTTGGGATCTTCGCAAGCCTTACAACTTTCAAATTTATCAACTTCTAAAAAATAAAAAATGAATTGCTGATCGCGAATCGACGCGATCAGTTCTTCTTTACGTTTGCATAATCTGAAATGAAATTCTTTATCCCCTCATCTGTTTTAGGGTGAGAGACCATCATCTTGAGTACATTATACGGAATTGTAGCAATGTCGCATCCCATGGATGCCGCCTCGAGAACATGCATAGGCCCTCTGATCGATGCTGCGATAACCTCAGTTTTGAAATCATAATTAGCGAACATGTTGAGAATCTCTGCAAGTGTATCAGATCCATACGAACCAGTATCATCTACACGTCCAATGAAGGGGGAAACATATCTTGCTCCTGCTTTTGCAGCAAGAAGTGCCTGCTGAGCAGAGAAAATCAATGTTATATTGACATCTATACCTTCGGAAGAAAGTACTTTGGTAGCTTTCAATGCTTCGATGCACATAGGCAATTTAACATTAATGTTAGGATGAATTGCAGAAAGTTTACGTCCTTCTGCGACCATTGCCTCTGCGTCCAAAGACATTGCCTCTGCCGATATAGGGCCATCGACAATCTTTGCAATCTCTTTGACACGCGTGGGTGTATCCGTGCCTTCTTTTGCAATAAGACTCGGATTTGTTGTAACTCCATCGAGAATTCCCCAGCTGTTGATCTCTTTGATCATATCTAGGTTTGCGGTGTCTATGAATATCTTCATTGTTTCATCTCTGTTTTTTTATCAATTGACCTATGAACAGCATTCACGATGTCTGCCGCTGTAAGTCCGTATTTCTCAAATAATGCATTAGGTGAACCTGATTCACCGAATACGTCGTAAGTTCCAACCCTAGTAAGAGGTGAGGGCAATTCTTGCGAAAGGAATTCCGCTACGGCAGATCCGAGTCCACCGATTATGCTATGTTCTTCCGCGGTGACACAACATCCTGTCTTCGAGACCGAATCATATATAGTTCCGATATCCAAAGGCTTGATGGTAGACATATTGATCACTTCCGCCTCGATGCCTTCCTTAACTAACTCCTCTGATGCATCCAAACAGTTGGCTACCATCTGACCTACACCTATGATCGTCACGTCACATCCTTCCCTCATAACCGTTGCCTTACCTATTTCGAACTTAACATCCTCAGGCATTATGGTTGGAAATTCCGAACGCCCTAATCTCATATAAACCGGACCGTTGTAATTCGCAATGGCCATTGTTGCCGCGTAGGTCTCATATGCATCTGCCGGCGCAATCACTGTCATATTAGGCAATGCACGCATGATAGCCAGATCTTCCAATGCCTGATGAGAGGCTCCATCCTCACCAACACTTATGCCACAATGTGTCGCTACGATCTTCACATTCAGCTTAGGATACGCTACTGACAATCTAATCTGCTCCCAGCATCTTCCGCTAGCGAATACTGCAAATGTAGAAGCAAATGCGGTCTTTCCAGATGCCGCAAGACCTGATGCAACGCCGATCATATTCTGTTCAGCGATTCCAACTTCCACAAATCTCTCTGGTGCAACCTTTTTGAATTCTGATGTTTTTGTAGACCCTGCGAGATCTGCATCCAAAACGATTACATTTGAATCCTTTGCTGCGAGAGTTGCAAGCGCTTTTCCATAATAATCACGCTGAGCCAATTTCTTTTTCTCGCTCATTGAATGACCTCTTTCAGTTCTTTAATAGCCATTTCATATTCTACTGGTTTGCATGTCTTTCCATGGAAATCTGCATTGTTCTCCATAAAGGAGACACCTTTCCCTTTAACTGTATTCATTATGATGACTGTCGGGTGCTTCTTAGAACCTTTAGCCTTTTCACATGCCTCGATGATCTGCCGAACGTTATGACCGTCGATGATTATGACATTCCATCCGAACGCCTTCCATTTTTCCGGAAGAGGATCCAGTGACATGGCATTCTCTGTGTTACCTGTTGTCTGCAGGCGGTTACGATCTACAAATGCGATAAGATTGCTAAGATTATAATGATGGGCAAACATTGCAGCTTCCCAATTCTGACCTTCTTGAAGCTCCCCGTCTCCAAGCAGACAATATACATGATAATCTTTTTTGTCTATTTTGCCTGTGAGAGCGATACCACAAGCCATACTAAGTCCCTGACCAAGTGAACCTGTGGACATTTCAACACCAGGAACCTTTCCACGTACTGGATGGCCCTGTAATCTAGAACCTAATTTTCTTAATGTGATTAGTTCTTCTGTAGGGAAATATCCCGATTCCGCCAATGCCGCATAAAGAACTGGGGCAACATGACCTTTTGAAAGGACGAATCTATCCCTATCCTCCCACAATGGATTCGAAGGATCGTGATTCAAAACACGGAAATAAAGTACCGCCATCATATCTGCTGCAGATAATGAACCTCCGGGATGTCCAGAACCTGCTTCTGTGGTCATCCTGATAACATCTAACCTGAGGATATTTGCCTTATTTTCTATATCGCTAATACTGCATTCCATCGGACTCACCAATAAACGTCCTTAATCGCTTTCAATCCTTGGTGCCAAGAAATAACTGACGGTGGATTCACCATTAGCTAACTTGAATACAAGCTTTACTGGATAATCATCGTCCAACTCAATATTAACGATCGTACCTGAGGGAATCGCCTTGATTAGGTTGGAGAAATACTCCAGAGGATATAGACTGCAAACCTTAGAATCAGCTTTCAAACTCTCAAGAGCTGCTTTTTCTACTCTTAAGCTTGCGAAATCGGTGTCTCCTTCACATGAGAGCTCGAATCCTTCCGAATCGGCTTTCAATGCTATATGGTCTGAAATGGATTCCGCTGCACGGATTCCCTTCTGCAACTGATCAACGAGTATTCCGATGTTTGCTGAAAGTGTAAGCTGAGGAACCTTTGGATCATTCATACAGGAAGTATCGATAAGATTCATGCGCCTCGTGATATTTCCAATCTTGAATACAAGCCTGCCCTGGCCTTCATCTTGTTCCATAATGATGGTCTCTCCAGGTCCGGCAAGTTTGATAACTGATTTCACTTTATCGAGATCTACTCCAATCTCAGTCTCGGTTGCGGAATATGACTCGAATGCCTTTGCGCCGATGTTCAGCTCTATCATTGCGACATGTGCAGGATCTACCGCTTTGAGGCTCATTCCGTCTGAATTAACAGTAAATTTTACCTCATCAATGAGGGTTGAGATTATGCTAACCAGTCCTTTGAGCGTTTCTGACTTTATTTCTGCTTTGAACATAAATTCACCTCGTACTCTAAAGAGACTTAGTACTCTCTCCAGGAGTGATTACATTTACAGCAACGATATATCCTGGTTTCAGGCTCATCTGCTGCGCGAGTTTGTCTAAGGACAAAATACGCTTCTGTGTGTCCACATTCCGGACACGGTATACGTGTCTTAGGCAAAGTGGCAATATTCTCTGTGATCACAGTCGTCTCCCTGTTCTTGGAATCTGTCACAAACACCTGTGCTTTAGTACCGATTTCCTTAGTGGCACCGCATGAATTGCATATGTACATACCATCTTTCGGAAACATCATTGAGCCGCATGAGGAACAAAACAAATTTTTCAGCCTCTCTATTACCCAATTGGCTGTCCGTATTAATAATTTCTTACACGCGCGCTTATTACTTATGTTCGCGGCTTTCTTCTTTTCCGCGGTTATCCGACCTTCCCAAAATATCTGCGAAAGGACTATGTTCTTCTTCGGTGCCTGTAAACGTGTTACCGGAGACCGTTGAAGTAACAGTCTGGACGGTCGTCGTCACTGGTTTATTATCACGCCTGGATGTAAATATGCTACCATTCTTCGGAATAGATTGCTTGGTTTCGGGATTATCATTAACGGACATATTCTGATTTACTATACAATCGTTAAAACACTCGAATCCGAGCTCCTTGTTCTTGATATATAATTCCACAGATCTTGCTGCAGGACGGATACTTCCTTCCGTTGCGCCGGTTGCCAAAAGATTAGCTGTTTCCATCCTGATCTGCCTTGCTAGTATGCCACCTACTCCTGCAAACACAACTACCATTCCCAGTGATGAAAAATTAAGTCTATATGTACCCTCGATGTAGAATGTCTGCAGATATGATCCGATCAATCCATATATGCCTGACATACCTGCTGCACACTCACTAGCGGATGTACCTGAAGTGAGAAATACATATGACAACAACCACACAATAGCCAGCAATAATAAACCAGCCACTGCTGCACATATCATAGACTTGATCATAGATCCTGATTTTCTTCCACACACATAACCTGCTACAGCGGGACCGAAAATAGGTATCCACCATAACATCGCAGATAGGACTAAACAAAACACTGTAGCAAGTTTGAGGTCGTAAACACCAAACCTTATTGCGGTTATTTTGGATTCCAAAATATCAAGATTTCCGCCACTAACCATTTGCATCCCTGATTGCATAAGAGAGATATTTGTTTATAAGGTTGTGCGAAAGAGATTGTTTAAAAAGTTTGAATGAAGTGACTTATTTTCTAGTAATATTCTTCTTCTTCGAAACACGCTCAGCCTTAAGATTCTCTTTCACCGCTTTACTGATTACTTCTCCCTGAATCTTACCATCCGTGATTTCTGTCTCGAGGAAACGCAATACTGTCCATCCTTCAGATCTAAGAACATCATAAACAGGTGAATCTGTTTTATCTGCGACGACATATACTGCAACTTTCCCTTTAACAAAAGCTACAGGTATCTTGTGCTCTCCATAATCCCTTCTGCATCTGAGCCCTTTATTCCATGTAGCTCTTCTTACAAGTGCATCTGGCGCATCCTCGAAAAAGCCCTCGTCGTATTCTTCTCCTACACCCTCTATTTTACCAACTTCTTCGGCAGACCCTACAGCTATAACATCAGAATCTGAAATTGGTTCTTCCTTAACAATAGATAAAGGTTCTTCCCTTGCGAGTATTGGATCTTCTTTCACTGTTGATACAAATTCCTCTTTTACAAGCTCTTCCTTCAATGAAACGACAACGACAGACTCTTCTTTTGCTTTAACGACTTCTTCTTTCTTACGAGAATCCCTAGCTGCCGCGGCGTCTCTGGAACTCATAACCTTGATCTTGGGCGTGTCTTTTTTAGGCTCTACAACCACTGCATCAGCAACCAATACTGATGTTGATTTCTTAGCTTTTACCGCTGCTCTTTTAGGTTGCTCTTTATTCTCTTCAAACTTCTTCTTGGTGGTCTCTGCCTGCTTTGTCTGAACACATGCCTTCACTGGATATGGCTTTGGCTTTGGTTCGTTCTTCTTGGTAGCTGTTACCTTCGACTTCTTCTTATCGGGTATTTCAACCTCTGTTTCCAAGTAAAAAAGAAGTCCCTCTACCAAAAGCCAGATAGGCAGAACAATTGCAAATCCGAATCCCATAACCGTGTTTGTTAATGCGGTTATCGCAATAATGATAGCAAAAAGTACAGTAACGAATGTCAGAATTTCTTGATTTGTGACCCAGTAATACCCTGCATTTGCAAATACAGCGATTATGACTAATGCCATGAACGTATAGTACACTAAATCGTTTTGGAATCCTACAATTCCTAGCACCAGTAGCAATAAGCCGGCAAGTATCATACACATTCCATAGATCTTTCCAATGAAGACGTTTGATTTCAAATTACGAACCAAAACACATGTTCCGAATATCATACCCAGCAGGCCCGCTATTACACATCCTACTTTGTAAACTGATACAACACCGAGCTCTTTCATATTGTTAAGGCCAATATCGAACCCTGTGGTAGTCAATACCGCGATAAACATGGTCAAAATGTAAACTATAGCCGCTAAGATACCGAACATACCCACTATTTTACTGTTGTTCTCTATAGCTATTCTCATATCACAGATACCCCCATACTTATTTTAGTATGTTTCCATAAAAACTGGTAATATCTGCCTAAATTATGTCCTAATTTCAAATTTTTTAAACGACCCATACACATAAATTAAACTAATATCGAATATTTTCGCATCTCTATAAATATACGTCAATCAAATATCAAAAATCGCATCAAGATAAAAAAAAATTTCATAATAAACGTATTAAGGAATGCAAATTTAATCTTACCAAGAAAGTAAATATATAACAAGTATGTAACGTACTCTATAACCTTATAATGCGGGGCTTAAAGCCTTACATCATCACAGTCAAAGAAGGTCACGGCCGTGACCTCTTTTCACAAAATCCTTCAATTGATTTGAAGGTAAATACGAAAAAGGAGAATTGATTAATGTTAATGAAATTTAATTTCCTAGGCGGAGCTGATATGGTAGGCCGTATGGGAATGACTATAGAGGGCGACAACAAAAGATTGCTGGTCGAATATGGGATGAGCCCTACAAAACCTCCAGAATATCCCATCATGGCGCCACGCGTGGACCATGTTTTTTTGACACACTGTCATCTTGATCACTGCGGAATGATTCCCGCCATCTGCGGAAGAGATAACTGTGAATTGTTCACAACACCACTGTCTGCAGAAATATCAGAGATCATGATGTACGATAGTCTCAAGATCGCTAAAGCAGAGGGATATCCAGAACCATACACCACAGGAGATATTGAAAGAACAATGAAATGTGTAGCACCTCTTACCTTCGAAGATACCATCGAACTCGGAAAGATAGATGTAACGCTCCATGATGCAGGACACGTCCCAGGGGCAGCTATGTTCGAATTCAAATGCGATTACAACACCATCTACACAGGAGACATCCACACAGCAGATCAAGGGTTAGTATACGGTGCAAAACCAATCAAATGCAAGAACCTTTTCATCGAGGGAACGTACGGAGGACGCAACCACCCCGACAAAAATGCAACCATCAACAGTTTTATTGCAAAAATCGATGAAGTCATTGATCGTGGTGGCATAGTCATCATCCCATGTTTTGCAGTAGGCAGAACACAAGAGATTATGATGCTTCTAAGGAACCTAGGCTACGATATGTGGGTCGATGGTATGGGGCGCTCAGTTACCAATTTATTCTTAGATTATCCTGAATACCTGAGAGAACCTAAAGCACTAAAACAAGCAAAAAGGGTATTCAATGAAATCAGAAATTCGGGTATGAGAAAACACGCCACGAAAGGACAAATAATCGTCACTACGGGTGGCATGCTTGATGGTGGCCCTGTACTCGGATACCTCAGAGCACTCAGAGAAAACCCAAAGAATGCTATTTTGTTGGTAGGATATCAAGCAGAGGACACCAACGGAAGGATGCTCATGGAAAAGGGATGCATCACCATGGATGGCGAAATTGTTAAAATCGAATGCGAAGTTCAGAAATACGACTTCTCAGCACATGCAGGACATGACGAACTTGTCAACTTCATTCGCAAGAGCGACCCTGAGAACGTCATCATAATGCATTCTGAAACTCGTGAACTATTCCTTCCAGATCTTCAAGATTACAACGTTATCTTGCCTGAATGTGGAAAAGAATTCGAATTGGACATCTGATTACATATGCAAGATTTGAAACGCTTCCTTGACGAAGATGTCGGAAAAGGTGATATCACTACCGAGATCTTCGTTCCGGACAATTATGGAACAGCATCGATACTCTGTGAGGAAGATTCTGTTGTTGCCGGTTTAGAAGAAGCGCAAGAAATCTTCAAACTTCTTAATGTAGAATCCAAATTACTTACAGGGGACGGATGCAGAGTCAGAAAGGGCATGATCGTCATGACCTTGTCCGGACCCCTGAAAGGAATATTAACCGGAGAAAGGACAGCTCTCAATTTTTTAATGAGAATGAGTGGAATAGCTACAGCGACGGCATCTGTTATCGAGATCGTAAGAACTCAAGATGACAATATTAAAATAGCAGGCACGAGAAAAACTACCCCTGGGTTCAGAGAATTCGAAAAGAAAGCAATCGCTTTGGGTGGTGGTTGGCCTCATAGAAGTGGACTTTATGATATGATAATGATCAAAGACAACCATATCCTTGCTTGCGGTGGCATAAAAAATGCCATGAAGAAAGCCAAGAATGCCCCGCAAGGCATCATGATTGATGTGGAAGTCTCTAACATCGACGACGGAATAATCGCAACAAAATACGGTGCGGACATCATTATGGCCGATCATATGACACCCGCAGATACTAAGATGCTCCGTGATGTTGCCAAGAAGATCAATCCTGAGATCCTTATAGAAGCTTCAGGTAACATAACAAAAGATAATATTCTTGATTTCACCAACTGCGCAGATATAGTCTCATTGGGTGCACTGACACATTCCGTAAAGGCAGTCCATTTCTCTTTAGACATAACAAATAATTAATCCTTAGATAACCATTCTAAGAATATGTCGATAAATTTTGATGACTATAAATGTCAATTCTGCGGAAAGGTCAGTACTAACTTTGTTTTCGCAGCCTTTGTATGCGACAATCCTGAATGTATTGAGAAAGCTAGGATTGAAAGAGGCGGACCCGGTGGACACATGAAAAGAAAAGCCGAAGGAAAACCAATAATTCCTGATTATCCAGATAAAAGGTAAATGAGTTTTACAGGTGGGGATATCCCACTTGCTTTTTGTATATTTAGTGCCTGAATACACGGCATCCGGTGAATACCATAGCCATATTGTGTTCGTTGGCAGCATCGATGACCTCTTGGTCCCTTATACTTCCCCCAGGCTGAATTATAGCCGTAACTCCTGCTGCGGCTGCAGTATCGACTCCATCTCTAAATGGGAAAAATGCATCTGATGCCATTACACTTCCTGCTGTCGGTTCATTAGCTTTCATAGCTGCAATCTTCGCAGAATCAACACGGCTCATCTGCCCTGCTCCGATACCTACAGCGCGCTCTCCTTTGACAAATACAACAGCATTTGATGTCACATGTTTAGCAAGTTTCCATGCAAATAAAAGCGCTGCGATCTCTTCTTCAGTGGGTGCACGCTTTGTAATAACCTTTAGATTCTTCGGATCTATCGGAACATCATCATCAGTCTGAACAAGAAGTCCACCCTGAACCTTCTTCATTTTGAACTCCCTGTACCTCTGAGCAGGCGATATGGGTGTCTTCGTTCTCAGAAGACGAATGTTCTTCTTCTTCTCAAGAAGATCGACGACTCCTGGTTCGAAGTCTGGACATATAACAGCCTCAACGAAATATTTTGCAATCTCTTCTGCAGTAGGTATATCACAGTTCCTGTTGAGACATATAACACAACCGAATGCTGAAAGGGGATCCACCGCGTATGATGTCTTAAATGCTTCAAAAATCGTGTCTGCAGATGCGAGTCCACATGGATTTGTGTGTTTCATAACAACTGCCGTGGGCTTCTCGAAATCCATTGCTATATCCAGAGATTTATCTAAATCCAAGATGTTATTGTATGATAATTGTTTTCCATGAAGCTGCTCTGCCTTTGCCACTGATGTTCCAGGTGTAAAGGGGTCTTTATAAAATGCCGCTTTCTGATTCGGATTCTCTCCATATCTCAGGTCCTCGACCTTCTCACTTGCAATGGGAAATGATTTCGGAAACCCGGTGCAGAACTTTTTGTACATCTGACCTGCAATCATTGCATCGTAGTTGGCAGTGGTGATAAACGCCTCTGCCATCAATTTCTCAAGTAAAGGCTGATCCAACTCTTTGTTTATCTTAAGCTGTTCGAGGACCGCAGGATATTGATCCGGATCTGTAAGAACTGCCACCGATCTATAATTTTTTGCTGCAGCACGGATCATGCTTGGTCCACCGATATCGATATTCTCAACGATCTCTTCGATAGTTGAACCTTCTTTCAAAACAGTCTGTTTAAATGGATATAGATTGACGACCACCATATCTATTGGCTCGATACCTTTCTCTTTTATAGATTCCATATGTGCAGGCAAATCCCTCCTTGCAAGGATGCCTGCATGAATTTTTGGATGGAGTGTCTTAACGCGTCCATCCAACATCTCAGGAAATCCTGTAATCTCTGATACTTCCTGAACCTTTACGCCGTTCTCTTTCAGAAGCTTATATGTTCCGCCGGTCGAGATCAATTCTACGCCCAACAATGATAATTCTTTAGAAAAGTCCACGATTCCAGACTTGTCCGAGACACTAATGATTGCTCTTTTGATTTGTGCCAATTTTTACCCCCCTCTTTCGAGGTTCGTATAAACAGTATACAGTCTCCTAATTAATTCGTCTTAGATAAAGATTGATGTCAAACTAACAATTACTGCCTAGAATAAGATGCTTTCATATCAAATGAATTAAGATTTTGATATTTATCAGGCCCCCTTGCGGGGGCCCTTAAATGTTTTTATTTACAACAGTGCTTTCATAACCCTTGCAGCCCTAGCATCCAAGGTCTCCACACCGGTAACCTTGCTTGCATACTCGGACAGAGCGACAATATCTTCATTCTCGATGCACTCGAGCTTGAATTTACGTGTTCCAGCCATTAGCTGTTTAAGTCCTTCTCCTATCCTGTCGTGGAAGTAGGTGTATAAACTTACCCCTCCCCAAGGAATCTCTGATCCGCACTTCTTCCTGAATTTCTCTTCGATGCTCATCGCACCTATGAAAAATTTGTTCGGGTCGTTTCCATACTGATCAACGAATGACTGTGGGAGCTGATTCTTTGCTGCAAGCTCCGCGAAGTGTTTTCCCTTCATTGCTGCAGTGATAGGTCCTCTTGCCATTCCGATAGACTTTACAAGAGGCCCCTGTCCTATGTCAGACATAGCAAATGCTTTGTACATCTGAGACTCGTTGATGAATCCGCCTGCAAAAGACAGATCGGGAACATACCTTCCCTGTGCTTTGAGTTCCTTTGCACATGCGATGACCTGGCTGAAAAGCCAGATACCTGGAGAACTGAGTTCGTTCATGTGTGTTACGGGTGACATGCCTGTTCCGCCACCTGCCGCATCAAATGTAAGGAGGTCGATCTTCGCATCAGATGCGCATTTCATAGTGAATGCGACTATCTCAGGCTTGTATGCACCGGTCTTAAGGAAAACGTTCTTTGCTCCCTTCTCTCTGAGTTGCTCGATATCTTCAACAAATCCTTTATATTCCGGGAATCCAACACGGCTGTGTCTCTCGAATGACTTGAATACTCCTGATTTGAATGCTTGTTGTACTTCGGGATCCGATGGGTCGGGCATCACAATATATCCGCGTGATTGAAGCTCTAGCGCTCTCTCGAGTGTCGTAAGTCTTACTTCTCCACCTATGGCTTTTGCTCCCTGTCCCCATTTTCTTTCGATGACTTCAACATTGAGTTTGCTAAGGCCGTAATCATCAGTACCTGCACGCTGATCCTCGACATTTGTCTGAAGGACTATGCGCCCATTGGTTCCATCCCAGAAATCCGTATATGATTTTACACGAAACATCATATCGGGCGATGACTGGACCTTACCGTTGGAATAAACTGAGTCGTGGTCCATACCACAAACATTTTCTCCAATTACCTCACATACGCCGGCCAGTGCTGCACCCGATGCGAGTTCCTTCCAATTTGTCTTTGCAACGGCTGTGGAGCCGAGTCCTGCAATATGACAAGGAAGGGCCATCTTGATAGGATTCTTTCCATGAGAGCCGATAACTGTATTTACTTTGACATTTTCAAAAAATGCAACATCTGAGCTGGGTTCGATACCCTTTGCTCCGATAAGCTCTGCCATTACCTGGAAGTGCGACCAATCAAGGAAATAATCCTTGTTGGATGCCGCTGTACATTTTCCGAAGTGTTCCGGACTTGGATATAACACCTCTCTTCCTCTGAGCGCGCCTTTTCCGACCTCACAGAGAACATTGCAGTCTTCGATACATACCGGACACATTCCGTTGATAGGAGTAGGGTCCTTCACACGGATTGACGTTCCAGTCGTTGATTTTGAATTTTCTATAGACATTCTTAATCACCATTATTGCGATAGATGATTGGATCTACACACAATGATTCATAAACCATATGATGCGATATAAATAGTTAATTATTAGATGGTTAGTCAAAAAGAAATAAATAGGTTAGTGTATAAGTCATTTGAGCAATTAAACATACAAAAATGGCATTTTTGAATGTTTAAATCTGAGTATATGTAATCCAAGAATTTTTTATCAGAGACAACAATATCTAAAATGGGCACAAAAATGAAAAAAAGAGATCTCGAAATTACATTGGAGAAAATCCCTTCATTTGTAGATCCAGACCCTGCATTGGAACAATATCAAACGCCTGCGGTGATAGCTGCCGACATACTATACTACGCATACAGCAAAGGCGATATTCAAAATATGAAAATCCTTGATCTGGGCTGCGGAACCGGCATCTTCTCAATAGGCGCTTGGTTATTGGGTGCAGGAATAACAGTAGGATATGATATCTCTGTGAGTGCCCTGAATGTCGCAAAAGAATGCGCCAAATCGTTCAATGCAGATATAGAATTCAAACAGTCGGATATCAATGATATAGATGAGGGTGCTGACACTGTATTCATGAATCCTCCATTCGGTTGCCAAACGCGCCGTGCAGATCGCGCATTCCTAGATAAAGCAATTGAATCCGCTGAATGCATCTATTCGATACATATGGCAAACACCACGGAATTCATAAAAGAATATGTGGAAGAGAAGGGTCGTGTGATAGCTTATAATAAAACGTATAAGTACGTTATCCCTCATACCTTTTCATTCCACAGTAAAGAAAAACACAGCATTGACATAATTGTCGTCAATATTAGGTGATAAAATGACAGATAAAATTGAAGTATTTCCCGGAGACGAGGTTGCGGAAGAAGAAGAATATTTGGCCTCTGACGGTACGTTTGCAGATAACGGTAAAATCTACGCATCACAAATCGGTATATTAGAATTAGATGACAACGAATGTGTTGCCAGAGTCGTATCCCCCAACCCACCTAACATCCTGAAAACCGGAGATGTCGTTTACGCTGTAGTATCAGACATCAGAAACACCATGGCAACAGCGGACGTAGTTGCCAAAGATGGGACAACGAGAGGCATCGGAAACGAGACTTATGCAACTATCCATGTTTCGAAAATATCACAAGGATACACGGACGATGTTTCAAAAGAACTCAGAAAAGGAGATTTCATTCGCGCACGCGTCATAGGAACAAAACCCTCACTCCAACTTACTACAAAAGAAGATCACTTAGGTGTCATTCGTTCATTGTGCGGACAGTGCAAAACAGAATTTGTAAAAAAAGGCCACGGTCTCTACTGCCCAGTATGCGAACGTTCAATGCCTAGAAAACTTGCCGATGATTACGGCGACGTGAAAATATGATAGAAGATAAAGATGTAGAATCTTTGAAAGCCGAGGTCAAAGCATTAAGGACCGAGGTCAAAGATCTAAAAGACTTCATAAAAGCCATGTATAGCATGATTAGCGAAGATGAGGAATATGACGCTCCCGGAGAATTTGTGGGCGGCGTAGAGGTCGGAAGGTTCAATACATGAAACTTATCGCACTTATCTCCGGTGGTATCGATTCTCCAGTATCCTCATACATAATGAGTCGCGCAGGCGCAGAAGTTATACTTCTACATATGGACAACCGTCCCTTCGCCGAAGATAAATCACTCGACCGAGTGAAAGAACTCACAGAACAACTCAGAAAAGTCACAGGCCAAGAAATGCCACTGTGGTCCGCACCCCATGGTATATCTCAGGAAGTCATCCACAAAAACTGTGATAACAACTACCAATGCGTTATGTGCAAAAGAATAATGCAAAGAACTGCCAGAGAACTAGCAAAAAAGCTTGGATGTTCAGGCATAATCATGGGAGATTCCCTCGGACAAGTGGCCTCACAAACCCTTAAAAATATAAGGTCGGAGAATATAGGACTCAATTTCCCTGTCGTAAGACCATTGATAGGCTATGATAAATTAGAGATTGAGGCTATCGCAAAACAAATCGGAACTTATGAAATATCTATACTACCGACCACAGGATGTACAATTGTCCCTTTGAAACCTATAACTGAGGCAGACCCCGATAAAGTAAAGAACTTCGATATAGCCATTGATCTTGAGGCCATAGTTAAGAACTCTGCAGATAATGCTGTACAATTATAATCTATGATAAAACACAGGACAAGAGTCGATCTCGTCTTGATCATATTTCATATCCATCGTGATCTCGTTTATGTATCTCGCTTGAACAGATGAAACATAAAGAGTATTGTTTCCGATCTTTATCTTGATGTCAGAATCTTTCGGTCTCTTAACTGTAACAGGTACTAACGCCGGGCCCATGCAAGCAGTACATATTCTATAATCACGTCCTTCCGACATGATCATCTTTTTTACATCATCATCAACAATAATCTCCATAAAATTCCCCATAATACTCAACCTTATTATTTTTGCCCATATGAAAAGAAGGTCTGTACTTCCTTACATGGGTCTTTTGTCAATTCTACCTTGATATCCTCCATTGTTGATACTCTTCTGTCAAGAATGACTGCTACCCCGCGGTCGGTCTCCGATCTTATCAATCTCCCTATTGCCTGTCTCATTTTTCTCATCGCAGGTACTTTAACCGCGTGTTCCCAACCATTACCAAAACGAAAAGCACAATACCTTTGCAATGCTGCCACCTTAGCGGTAGGCTTAGGAAACGGAATACCTACTAGAATCGCCAATTCCATATCCTTATCTGGAAAATCCAATCCCTCGCTGATTCTTCCACCTGTAACACAGAACAAAACACTCCCATATGATGCACGAAAATCAGAAACGACATCCATAAGTTCAGCCTGTAGCATTCCTCTCCTTTCGAAGAACACTTCCCTATCGATTAATTCTGGAACGCCATCGGCGATAAATCTATCCATTAGCGCATACGAAGAAAAAAATACAGCTGTATTCTTGTGAACACATCTCACCAATTTAATAACATATTCTTTGATATTCTCATACGTATCTGGAATATTCTTCATTTCCTCAAAATTAGTAGAAACATTATCCACATACAGGAGTTTCAAATTCTCTTTGGAGAACGGCGTCGGAAATGTCTCTTCTATACAATCCTCTAACCCTATTTCATGAGAATAATCTGCAAGAGGTTCCAACGTTCCAGACATGCTAATTGATGACCAACAGGCCCTAAGCGGTTCTGCAGCCTCGTACGGATCGAGACAAAATGCCTGGAATTTGGGATTCTCTCCACCGACTATAAGACTTATGTACGTCTCTTCATCACATGCACTCCATTCCATCAAGAATCTTCCAAATGCTCCGACATACGTGCGAGGAAGTTTGTGCTGAACCTTCTTCTGACTGACGATAATCTCGCCAAAATCCACAAGTCCTTTGTATATGGCAGTAAGAGAAACAGATGACATTCCCAAACGATCCATCAACTCATCCTGTAAAAATGTTGATGGGATCACACCATCATCGCCATCAAGATATTCAGACAATGCCAGATCCATGCATTCTCTTACAACTGCAACAAGATCCGTTACCGATAGCCCTTTGCAGATCTCTGGATCCTTCCAATCTTTTCCCTCTTTTTCTGCAAGCTCTAATGACTTCAAACTATATTCGCAAGTCATCACGTCTCTCAAATAATTAGGAAGATTGTGTGCCTCATCAACTATTATTATCATTTCTGAAATAGGAACACTCAACCATTGGATGAAATGATCCATAACATGAGGCATGAATACAAATGGATACGGCGCGGCAACGACATCCGCGTGAGGCAATGCATATTTCACTAATTCATATGGACACAACTCTTTCTTTTTGCAATAAGCTACAAACTCCTCAGACTGAGGATGTTCATTCTTGAGAAAATCGATATGAAGATCAATATCGGTATTTTCAATAGTATCATAAAATTTACAGGAAGAGCTGCTCCCGTTCTTTTTCTTGTATTCGGAGCAAAGCTTCGATAATTCTTCAGAAGTCCCGTATGCAAGATCTGAATCCAATGCCATCATCGGGCATGTAGAACTGCTTCTTCCCTGCAATCCTACACAGAAAACAGATACTTTCTTAGATATCTGCCTGACCTCTGAGATAATTTGTTTCTGCTGAGATTTGGTCCTGGTAAGATAAATTATCTTCTTACCGGTTCCTAATGCCGCTTCCAATGCTCCCGTCAGAGATACAACGGTCTTTCCTGTTCCGGTACCTGATTCGATCACGACTGATCGGCCGTCCGTAACAGCTTTTTTGATCAGCCTGATGATCGATTGTTGGTCTCCTTTGTATTGATACGGAAAAAGATCCATCTCAATTTACCTTGAAGATCATTCTTTATTAGTTCTATCCCAAATATCATCGGGAAGATCTGTATAGACCGTGTCCTCTTCGCCGGTATCGGCAGCAATGGTACGAGTGTGGGCCATGAGCTCCCCGATCTTCTCTCTTCTGAAAAGCCAATAATGGATCCTCCATTCCCTTCCATCATACAGAGTGGTCTCTTCCCTCTCCGTAGTAAGAATGCCTGCATCTTCCAACATATAGAATGCATCACGATCCTCAGGCTCAAGGATATTGTCGATGATCCTATCAGAATATCCAAAGAAATTCAAAACATGCTGCGCTAATGCATAAGCCTGCTCGACCTCCATCTCTTTGGTGTTGTCTATGCTATTCTTAATTGCCTGTGTAAGGTCTTCTACGGTGATTGTTGCGATCATTTCTGTACTCTCCTAATTCAATTCTCTACAAGATCCACAAACTTGGCATCCGTGCTTCCTGTCACTTTGCAGATTTTGCTCAGGATCTCTGTCGATACATTCTGATCAACTGTGATCACCATGAGAGCATGTTTACCCGATCTTGAAACTGACATCTGAGCGATATTAACTTTATTGTCCCCTAGAACTGATCCTACTGCTCCGACAACTCCTGGTGCATCAGAGTATGACACAAAGATCATGTCGCCCGACATGGGAGCATCGAATGAAAAATCATTATAGCCTACTAGTCTTGGCTGATCTCCAAATACGGTTCCGCGAATAACTGTTTCTTTGCCTTTGGATTTGATCTTGATCTCAATCATATTTGAATATTCATCAGATTTTTCTGTTGAAGACTCCTTGATGGCGATGCCTTTCGATTTTGCAACGGGCAGTGCATTTATAATGTTAGCATTGTCGACACCAACAATATTCTTCAAAACACCGACAACTGCTGAAACAGTCAGAAGTTTTGTCTGTTTCTTTGCGAGCTCACCACAATATGTAACCTCCAGCTCATCGATGGGATTGTTTCCATTAACCTGGTGAATAAATACACCCATGCGCTCTGCGAGCGGTACGTAATTAGCTGTCTCTGGATCGAGTTTTCCGCGTGGAGCGTTAATAGCGTTCGTGATAACGTTGTCCTTCAGATATTTCACTGCAGCGACTGCTACCTCTATTGCTACTCTTTCCTGTGCTTCAACCGTGCTTGCCCCCAAATGTGGAGTCGTTACAAGGTTATCTAACTCAAGGAGTTTCTTCTCGTTATCATCAAGAGGTTCATTGCACCATACATCAAATGCTGCACCAGCAATTACCTTCTCTTTCAATGCTGTGTAAAGATCTTCCTCATTGACTATTCCGCCACGTGCGACATTCGCGATCCTCACATTAGGCTTCATAGTTTTGAACTGGACCATGCTGATCATGTTCCTAGTCTCTGGAAGAAGAGGAGTATGGATCGTAATAAAATCAGCAGTTGTCAGGACCTCTTCCAAGGTTGTAAGCTTTACACCAATCTCATCAGCTACTTCTTTTGGAAGGAATGGATCATATCCAACAACAGTCATATTGAACGACTTCATCCTCTTCGCGACTTCTCCTCCAACACGTCCTACTCCGACGATACCGAGGACCTTTCCGTTCATTTCAACACCAGTGAACTTAGATCTCTTCCATTCACCTGCATGCATCGATGCATGAGCGAACGGTATGTTCCTCGCGAGTGAGAGAAGCATTGCGCAAGAATGCTCTGCGGCAGACAAAATGTTTGCCGAAGGAGTATTCATAATAAGTATTCCTTTTTCAGTAGCATACGGGATATCTACATTATCGACACCAACACCTGCACGACCAATGACGCGAAGTTTCTTCCCTGCGTCGATGACCTTCTTTGTGACCTTCGTTCCTGATCTTATAATCAAACAGTCGTAGTCACCAATAATCTTGCACAATTCATCCTCTGTAAGACCGGCCTTGACATCTACTGGAAAGCCTGATGCTTCGAGGATATCCAATCCGTCTTTATCTAGAATATCTGAAACTAATATTTTTGTGGTCATTGCATTTCCTCCAATGTTTCATCCATTACGGAAAGAAGCTCTTTAACCCTTATAGAAGTGATATCTCCCATATGGCCGATCCTGAATGTATTTTCTTTGACTTCGCCATAGCCGTTGGATATCTCGTATCCTTTGGTCTTGAGCGCTGAGTGGAATTTATCGAAATCTAATTTTCCGCGATTTAACACACCGATGGTGTTTGATTGGTAGCCTTCTTCTGGGAAGATACCGTAGAGATTTTTCTTTGCCCAGTTCCTGACAAGTTCTGCCATTTCCTGATGTCTTGCATATCTTGTTGCCATTCCTTCTTTCAAAATGCGATCTAATTGAAAGTCAAGAGCATACATGAGAGATACAGGCGGCGTTGTAAGTGCATAATTTTCATCATTCTGCTTTTTCAATTTAACAAAATCAGTATAGAAACCTTTATTCGATACCGTCTTGGATTTATCCATCATCTTCTCAGAAACTACAACCATCGCGAGTCCTGGGGGGAGTGCAAGCGCTTTCTGTGTTCCGAATATAAGTGCATCTGGCTGAAGCTCTTTCAACTTAAGATCCATTGCAAATGCGGATGTCACCGCGTCGACCATGACTAATGCATCTGGATTCTGCGATCTAACTTCTGTTGCAAGTGCAGTTGAATTACTGAATACTCCGGTAGAGGATTCGTTACTGACCCAATGGACCATCTCGACATCTTTTCCTACTTTACCGGCAATATGCTCAGGCTTCATTGCCGTTCCCCATGGAACCTGGATCTTATCCACAACCTTCCCGTTGAGTTCTCCGATCTCAATGGACCTGAGTCCGAATGAACCGTTGGTGATTCCGAGTGATTTGCTCTGAACTCCGTTCCTAATGGCTCCTTCAAGGAAGATCGATGCCGATCCTCCGACCATAAAGATATCTTGGTCTGTGTTGAGTGCCTTTTTCATTTTCTCAATGATTGCGCCATGAAGCGCTTTATACTCTTTGGACCTGTGTGTGATCATCGGCTTGGTCATAGCCTGCAAAACTTCCGGTTCTACGTTTACTGGACCCACTGTGAACAGTTTCCTACTCAATATAATCCCTCGGACGCCCACGTTTTCGATACCTAGGCGGACTTTTAGGCTATCCGTTACCCTGTATATATTTTAGTTGCACGTGCGCACAAGCGCGCACATCCACTACGACCAAATAAGCAAATAAAAAATCGATAGTGAAAATCAAAGACCGTTCATAAAGAACCTGAGTCTATCGAGACCTTCTCTGATCTGTTCCTCACTCGTCGCATATGATATTCTAAAGAATCCTTCTCCGCAGGGCCCGAATGCAGATCCCGGAGTAACAGCAACATGCGCCTTCTCCAAAAGCTGTGTCGCAAGTTCTTCAGAACTCATACTGACATTATACTTGGGAAACAGATAAAATGCTCCTTTTGGAACATTACATTCCAAACCTTTGATCTCAGAAATGAGATCAAGTGCCAGATCACGGCGTTTCTTGAACTCTCTAACCATATCATCCTTTTCTTTCTGAGGCCCGTTTATGGCCTCTACGGCCGCAGGCTGTGTGAATGAAACACAGCATGAAATTGAATGTGTTTGGAGTTTATTGATATTTTTGATATCGATTTCCGGTGCAATTGCCCATCCAAGCCTCCATCCCGTCATAGCATAGGTCTTTGACAATCCAGATATGGTTATGGTGCGTTCAAACATTCCAGGAAGAGAAGCGATTGAAAGGTGCTTTCCCTCGTAGATGATGCTCTCGTAGATCTCGTCAGACATCACCATGATATCATTCTTTATCGCAATTTCTGCGATAGCCTTGATAGTTTGTACAGGAAGTACTCCTCCCGTCGGATTCGAAGGCGTGTTTAGTATGATCATCTTGGTCTTCGGCGTAATCGCAGCCTCGAGTAACGAAGGATCGATAACGAAGTCCTCTTCGAACTTTGTAGGAATATATACTGGCTTTGCGCCTGCAAGACGAATACACGCCTCATATGAGACCCAGCTTGGATCTGATAATATAACCTCATCTCCAGGATCCAGATATGCAAGTGCAGTCATGAATATTGCCTGTTTACAGGGTGTGATGAGAACGTTCTTCTCCGTGCAAGGAATCCTATTCTGAGTCACGGACTTGTTAGCAACAGCTACTCTCAGTTCAGGGATTCCCAATGACGATGTATAGTGTGTGAATCCATCCCTCAATGACTCTATGCATGAATTCACGATGTTAGATGGCGTTACGAAATCGGGCTCTCCCATTGAGAATGAAATTATATCCACTCCATTTGCTTTGAGCTGACTGACAAGATTCGAAATAGCAACAGTGCCCGATGCCGGAATGTCCTGAAGTCTCTTAGATGCGTTAGCCATCGAAATCACCTAATTCTTTTCAGTTATATTACTTTTCGCTGAAATCAGCTTATCAGAGTCTTGAGCTGCCCGTCTTCCACAGCCTTCCTTATTCCCATTGCCATTCTTGCCGCTGTGCTAAGTCCTGGATAAATTAGATCTGCATACGGTGATCCTGATATGAACGGGTTGGTGCCTGCAACGATCCTTGTTGAGATTTCAAAGACCTTGAATTCCAATTTATCTGTGACTACTGTCTCCAGACAGAATGGACCCCACATTCCACCGAACAATTCATATGCACGATTAACAACGTTCTCACCCATTTCAAATGCTTTCGGAAGAAGTGATTCACGAATGACCGCTGGTGTATTGCCTGTTACAACGAATGACGGATACAATCCATGCCTCTTGGCATCTTCGATAGAACCCAACTTGTACATCTCATCGATGTTGCTTTCGTCTCTGCGGTCTATAGACAACAACTCAAGCGATCCCCCCTGCGCGCATTTATATCCATCTTTTTTAAGAGGATCATAAAAGAAATGTAAATAGTACCTTGTACCCAGACAATATTCCTGAATAGTGTAAGGCTGTGTATTATCGATCGACATTTTGAAGTCCGGATAATCCTTGGCTATAAAGAATCCCCGACCTCCTTTTGCGCCGTGATACTTTACCATCACAGGTTCGTTGATCTCTCTTGCATCCGTGATCAAACGGGGCATAGGTACGCCTGCTGATGTTATCCACTGTCTCTGACTGTCCCTGTCAGCTTCCCATTGAAGGACGGCACGGTTTCCATATGAAGGAACCTCATAATTTTCAAACCTGTTTGGGCTCATATATTCGACAAATGAACCGTGAGGTATTATGATGGTATTCTCATCTTGAAGTTCACCTACGCGCTCCTCCATCTCGTCGAAATCCTTGTATTTAATGAAATTATCTGGTTTTGCCAACGGAAAAGCATCGTAATACTTTGTATTGTCCTTGACGGTCAAGCCCAAAGTCTTAAAACCCATTTTACGGGCTCCGTGAAATATCTGAAGTGATGAGTGAGAGCACAAAGTCGCAATCGTAAGCTTGCTTTTGTCATACCCGTCTAAAATTTCATCTATCTTCTTCTTGGGAACCATATCATATGATATGATTCATGCTTTTAAAGATTGTTACAGATTCCAACAATTTTGTAGTGGTTTTTTACGCACAATATCCCACCTAAAACAAAATCGTCAAGATTTAAAAAATCTGAATATCGATACATGAGATGTGTCAAAAAAACCATTTTTTTAAAACCTCTCTTTCGGCTAATTCGACGACCCCCGGCATTACCTTTTATACCTGCAAATAGTACTAAGATTACCTCGTAGAAACACGAAGAGGTCTAACTATGAACACAGAAGAATTAATTCCTCATTTTGAAGAAATGAAAAAAGTTCTGAATGGAAAAATCGATGATGACCAGCTCAGAAAAGAACTGGACACTTACTTGAATGCATACCACGTTACTATAGAAGCTGCCAAAAGAGGCATAATGAGAAAATACGGCGTGGGCGACACTTCATCCTTTGTTACAGCAAACACAATTTCCAAGAAGGTCGGAGATCTTAAAGGAAATGAAATGAACGTTGACATAACAGCAAAAACCGTCTATGTTGACAAAAAAGAAATAACTGTCAGAGGTAATCAGAAAATTATCATATCAGGTATAATCGGAGATGAAACCGGAACCGCCCCATTTACAATCTGGGAAGGGGAAAATGTTGAACTTGAAAAAGGTGAAATATATCTTTTCAAGAACGCTTATACAAAAAAATGGAATGACCGTGTACAGATAAATCTAGGTTCACGTGGCAAAATCGAACCGATAAAGGATATTAAAATAGATGTTACTGAAAAAACCATCACTATAGATTCCCAAGACATGAAGATTGGTGATATCCACGACGGTGTCGGAAACGTTACTGTCTCAGGGCGCATAATATCCGTCGAAGCAAGGAATATCATAGTCAAAGAAGAACCCAAGGTCGTTTATTCTGGCATTATTGCAGATAATTCAGGAAAGATTCAATTCTCAGCCTGGAATGATTATGGTCTGAAAGAAGGTGAATCCATCTGTGTGAAGAATGCATATATCCGCGCATGGAGAGGAATACCTCAGCTTAACCTCGGAGATAAATGCGAAGTAAGCAGAATAGACGATTCATTCGGTCAAATTGATGCTACTGCATCAAAGAAAACAGTCGCAGATATTATCAAAATCGGTGGCGGGCTTGATATATCTGTCACAGGTACTGTTGTGGATCTGAGGACTGGAAGCGGACTAATCAAAAGATGTCCTGAATGCAACCGCTCCGTGCTCAATGACCAATGCACAACACACGGACAGATCACACCTGTCCTTGATCTGAGAATGAAACTTGTGATCGATGACGGGACCGGTGCTATAAGCGCAATTGTCAACTGCGAAGACACAACAAAGCTTACAGGTATCACACTTGAAGCAGCGAAGGGGCTAGCACAGGCAAAAGGAGAGATAGAGGTCGTCGGAAGAGATATGGCTCCACTGATAATCATGAAAAAGATTACAGTGACTGGAAATGTCATGAGTGACGACTACGGGCCAATGATGATTGTCAAATCAGCAAATATAGAAAAAACCGATGTCATCGCCGAAGCTGAAAAACTCTATAATGATGTGGAGGCAGCATTATGAACGCAAGAGAGACAGCGTGGAGATTATTTTCATCAGAACTCAACACCGCAACTCATGAAATAAAAGGAACAGATGAAAAATCTCCTTCATATGTAGTAACCCATTTGGGTGCAATGGTTAACAGGGTACTCGTTGCCGGTGTACTCACAGAGAAAGAGAACGTCGGAAGCGAAGATGAACCTATGTGGAGAGGAAGAATTCAAGATCTTGCATCTGGTAACTTCTTCATCAATATAGGACGGTACCAACCCGAAGCTGCAAAAGCCATAGCAGATATAGATGCTCCTGAATTTGTAGCTGTTATCGGTAAAGTAAAAACATACACGACCGAAGATGAAAGAGTATTTGTGTCCATCAGACCCGAACGCATCATAAAAATCACAGAGGAAATCCGTATGCAATGGATCCTTGATGCAGCAAAATCTACTTGGATTAGACTTAATCAGATGAAGAAGGCAACTGCAATCGAAGATGTTTCCGAAAAGGATCTCATTACAGCAGGATTCGACCAAAAGTATGCACAGGGGATTACAACTGCATTGGATCAATACGGTATACCTAACTCAACAACATACCTAAAAACGATTCAAACAGCTCTCAGAACCATTCTTCCGGACAAGAATATCGACCTTGGGCTTCCCGAGGACATGTCCCAAGTTCCAGATGAGATAGATATCGAACCCGGTGCAACCGCTCAGAATAATTCAGATCTGGAAGACACCATTCTGAATCTTTTAGAAGAGTTAGATACTGATGGCAAAGGTGCTCCGAGAGATGAACTCGAAAGAAGAGCCGAAACAGCCGGCATATCAAGTATGGAACTCGAGGAGATATCCAATATTCTCATGGACAAAGGACTTGTCTACGAGCCTAATCTCAGATACCTTAAACGCATCTGAATATAGTTCACTCTACCTCAAAAACCTTTTAAAATTTATATAATTAGGAAAAGAAGGGGAATTGCCCCCGTTTTTCACTCTATTGTGTTCAACTGTTCTTCCAATTCTGCCTCGTTCTCCTTGAATCCAAGCTTTGAAGACATAATGAACCAGAAAGCCAGGAAACCTAGAAGGAATGCAAATATTCCAGTTATTGCAAACAACGCAGAAATCAAACAAAATATCATTGCAACATAATAATTTGTACGTTTAAAACATGCCACGGCAGCGATAATTCCGGTCGCACCAGATATTAACCATCCTGCTCCGAAATACATCAGATAATCTTTAAGATTTTCAAATGTCCACCCCATATTGATCAACTGTTGATGGATGGTAGAATTGTTCCAAAGAGCGTTAGCAATACTGGTTGAATCGAAAAGATAGTACAATCCCATGATCAAAAATGGAACTGAATAAACCAATATCATTATGCCCGCCCATCCAAGACGACCTTTGATACTTTCACGAATGGCTTCTTTTTCTGCTTTAACTTTTTCCGGATTCATTCCTGGAACGCCCGCTCCGCACTCGGGGCAGAAATGATTATTCGAATTCAATTTAGCTCCGCACTGTGTGCAGAACTCGCTATGATCAGACATGATTATGTTATCTGACGTGTGAATATAATATATTTTGCGAAGAATATCAACGATACATCGCTACAGATCCATATCCAACTACCGAATTCATATCATATTTCAACGAATCCCATGAATCAGAATACTTTAAGACCTCGACGCTTTTTGGATCTACTGTCATTATTGCAGTTGCAATAGAACCGTATCCACACACCGTTATCTTGTCTTTGATTATTGTCGAATAGAATCCATCGATATCCTTAGCAACCATTTTATCAAGAACCATGGAATTGAGTCTTTTTCCGACAGCTTTCGGAACATAATGAGACATATCGCTTGATGCAATAACAATAACATCATGACCCTTGCATGCCGTCTTTATGAATTCAGACAACTTTTTTGCCGATTCCATATCTTGACGGCCCATGATGATCGGAACTATGTGCGGATCGGGGTCGATATACTGAAGAAAGGGCACCTCCACTTCGATAGAGTGCTCAAACCTGTGTGCATTCACACTGTCAGGAATAAACTCGCTTAATTTTCCTGCTATTTCCGAATGTATCTTACATGGGCCTAAAGGTGTCAAATATTCATCACTACACATCACAAAATCAAATGGAATGCCGTGATGATCGGGGCCTATTACAATGTAAGCCTCGGGTAAACCATCCTCTTTGATCTTCTTGAACGCATGTGCAGCATTCATACCAGATGCCGCATAACCTGCATGAGGTACGACAACAGCCGATATTCTCCTCTCGGTACCTGTCTCCTGAGGAATGCCTGGACCCAACTCATGCTTGAAACATGATTCTATCTCTGAGACAAGTGCTTCTTTATCAAGCGGATAGAAACGCCCCGCTACTGCAGGATAACGCATAAAAGTAAAAGGGGTTGATTGTAAAAAGTTTTTTGCTTTAAAATGAGATCTTAAAGTTTAGCTTCGAAATCTTCGATTTCCATCTTGAAATCTGCTGGATCTTTGAGATCTCCCCTTGCAACGAGAACTTCCCTTGTAAGGAGCCAATAGACACAAGCGAGTGCGCGCCTTCCCTTGTTGTTTGTGGGAACGACGAGATCGACGTTACGTGTCTCATTGTTGGCATCGCACATTGCGACTATAGGGATTCCAAGATTCAATGCTTCCATGAGTGCTTGCTTATCTGCTGCTGGATCCGTAACAACCAACACCTCTGGCTCCATGAATCCAGGGTTTGCAGGGTTTGTTAATGTTCCGGGAACGAAACGTCCTGCGAACGCAGGTGCTCCGATTGCCTTGGAGAACTCTCTTGCTGGCCTCTGTCCATATTGCCTTGCAGATACGACAAGGATCCTCTTAGGGTCATAATGTGAAAGGAAGTTTGCTGTTGCCCTGATCCTCTCATCTGTCTTTTTGACATCCAAAACGTAAAGTCCGTCTTGCCTGACCTTATAGATGAAATTCTTCATGTCAGCGCTTTTCTGCTGGGTTCCGATGTGGACACCCGATGTTAAGTAGATGTCTTCTGCGACCAACAGGGTTGCGCCATTTGTCATGTTCTCCTCGTCACTCATTTTAATACCTCATTGATTTCTAACGACTGTAATAGGGATTATACCCTTTGCATATTCTAGCATGGCGATGTCAATTGGGTCCAGCATGTCGTCGGGATAATCGACGAGCACCGGTGCACCATACGAAATCTGCAGTGCTCTTGCACCGATGATTCTTGCTTTCTCAAATCTAGTGTACATCATGTGAGTCACCATACAGGAATCATGGTAATCATGAATTGATTATAAACATGTCGGTCGCCTCTATTTTTATTTGTTAGTTAAATCTCTAATAACGCGCGCGCTAGAGAAGGGAACATATTTTTACAATCATACATATGCCCTCTCTTATGTATAATGAGTTGAAGACCTGCGCCGCCGCATTCTTCTGCAACAAAGGGAAAGAGGTCTTCACAGAAAAAGAATTCACGATGTATATCTCATTAGATCTCAGATGGATGCCTGTAAAAGAAGCCAACACTCTTTTACTCCTTCTCCTGAATGAAGGTATATTCGAAAAGATTGATAATTATCTGAAAGCCAAGATAGACTTTTCAGATATCGATGTTCCTGTCGCGTACAAACCTTCAAAAGAACTTCTGGATTACGTCAGATATTCTATGAAATCAGCACCTGAACAAAAAAATGAAACAAAATCTGTAAAAAAGAAAATCCCAATTAATCCTGACGATCCTCTGCCTAAACTTATGGAATTTGCAGTATCTTCAGGAATTAAAAAAGGAGCATTCATAGCAGAATGTAACCAGATAATGAAAAAAATGAACATAGACATAGAGGTCGCAGCATTGATAGTCCTGAGGGACCATGGTGCAGATGTTTCACCGTATTACGATGATATCTATGCCTACGTTGCAAATAAATGAGTTCACTCTTTTTTGATAAAGTTACTAAGTGTCATCGAATTAGACTTATTTCCAGATCCAACGATTGCACCCGACTGAACAGCTTCTCTCAATTTTATTCCGAGGGCCTTTTCAAGTTTTGCGATCATTTTGTCATCGGGAATCAAATCGTTAGCTTCAATCTTGCCAATGGTCCCTTTCTTCTCTAAGATGGATTTTGCAAAATCTTCCAATTCCATACCTTTCGCTTCACGCGCTT
>JALNYB010000105.1 GCA_023230065.1 Candidatus Methanomethylophilaceae archaeon | reverse complement strand
TGCTATGGCCTTGGCCAAGATCATTCCATCAGAATTTAAAGATAGAACTGCTTATCTAAATTTAGCCCTTCCGCAATCAAGATTTACATTCTATCTCGGAAAATTCCTTGCAGGATTGACAATCGTATTGACAACGTTCTTTCTGGTTATCGGACTTTGCATACTCATAACCAACGGAAAATACGGAACCGTGAGCAGTAAAGACCTTCTAAACGCCATGATACTTATCTTCGGAGGACTGTTCGCACTCTGTGGAATAATATATGGAATGAGCATATTCTTCAAAAAAGGAAACACAATACTTCCATTCATTATATTGTTCATGATTATTCCAATTGCAATTGCATTCCTGTCATGGAAATATAACTTCCAAGACCTAAAAGGATATGTACCTGTGTTTGCAGGAGACTATGCCCTAACATTGTTGGGTGATATTGGTAGCCAGGTGTCTATGGGCAGTGCAATCGGTGTCATAAGTAATGAAACTATGCCAAATATAACATTGGCATTTATAACATACATCATTTGGGGAATTGCATTCCTCGCATTAGGATACTATTTCTTCAAAAGGAGGGAGATGTGATGAATTCTAAAAAAATCATAATAACTACATTTACAATATTAATCGTCTCCATTCTCATAGCATGTACAATGGCACCTGCTGTTGATGCGGATGAAACGAAAACCGTGGACGCGCGTACGATGTCTATCTACCAGGGATCTACGACAGCTGAATCGGTAAGTGCATATTCTAACTATTCTGGATTTACATACTTCTTTAATGATGGATCCAGCAACGAGAAAATATTCCTGAACTACATACAATACGGAACTGATCCAATACCGACATCAGACGATAACGGTCATCTGATTGTGGGCTCTACTATCAATATATACTATTGTGCATGTTACGATGGAGTCAGTCCCTATATCTATATAATTTGGGCTAATCAATATCAACCAGAAGAAATTGGTATTCACTTATTATTTTCTGCGCATGAGTTTAAATACTACTTTGAAGAAGGATCTACGGGAATATTCAAATTTGAATTCGGAAATAATATAAATTGTGCACTTTATGTGGAAACCAAAAATGTATTCCACACTGATCCTATAACAAGTGGAGTCGATAACGAAGTCTATTTTAATTACCCTGGATCTGCGACCCTTCAGGTCACTGCGAAAAATATGTCAGGACTTTTCACAACGATCACATACACTGTATCTGGAAACTATGATCCATCGTCAGACAATGGAAATGGAGCACTAATTATAATGGGTGCATGTTTCGTATTGTTCATTGTAGGACTGAGCATAATAATCCTATCTGCGAAAAAACCAGATTGGTCTAAATAAATACATTAATTTAAAATGGGACTTAGGTCCCATCATATTTTCTTTTTGAATATAAAATCTTATATCATCGAAATCATACCTCGAAATATGGACATTCCGATATTCTATGCTGTCTATGACGAAGACGAATCGATATACATCGGCCCAGCGATTATCAAAAACGGCATACCTTCATTCACAGGAGAACTCGTGCCCATAAAATCGATACCCAGGATATCTCGCGATACAAGAGGAATCGCCATCATAGTCGATGTTAAAGGGCTGACCAGAAAGAACTTTGATGATCGTCTGCTCACAACTATGGACATACCTGGAAGCGATATCTGGTACCTTACGCAGATAGATTCCTCTAGCGACATCTTGGACGGATTCATGGGAAACGTTTCCAAACTCCTGATCCCGTATCATACATCTAGATCAACAGCAATGTTAAAAGATGCTTTCGAAATGTCAGATGAATGCATCCCGACCATCTTCGTATCCGATGGTCTTGCAATGTGCAGAGACGACAAAAAAAGAAAATTGTCCGATATTGTAGAAGAAATGACCAACATTGGATTTGCAAACACCATCGTATTGGACACGGACGGTTCCGTCAAAGAAGAAGAATGGGAAGATATCCGTGCAAGGTTTCCATCAGTCATACCTTACGTAGGAAACGGCACTAGCATCAATACTATCAAATCAATGATTTTCGAAGATATTATCATTGATCATCTTTACTGATGGTCCTTGCGAGTTCTTTTCCAAAATCATAGGACAAATTCGAAACATCCTCTATTTTGATTGAGTCTGTATCAGAGATCTTCAATTCTCCGACCCATTGCATCTCGGTCGTTATTCCGAACGCCTTGAAGATCGACATTGTATTGCTGAACTTGGGCTCTGTACTTCCGCCGCACATAAGGCCCGCAACATATTTTGGATGCTTTCCTTTATTGAACCAGTAAGGCTGGAAACGATCTATCACCATTTTTATTATCGATGTGGGTCCGCTGAAACGAATAGGAGTGGCAAGTATCAAAAGATCTGCATCTTCAAACCTTTCATATATCTGGAACATGTCATCTTTTAAAACACATTTACCAAAAGTGTCACAAAGTTGACAACCTGTACAATGTGCGATATTGAAATCCAAAGGATAGATTATCTCAGAATCGATGTCTTTAGACTGCATACCTTCTGCAATCGCCCTGCACATCTCAGCAGTAAAGCCGTCCTTATTCCCGCTTCCACAAATAATTAAGGCCTTCATCGATAATTTATACGAACTGTATGCTTTTATATCTTCTTGACAATTAAGGAATGATAATCAGATGGATACAATGGATGAATTTACAAAAGCTAAACAAATGGATTTTCCCAGAAGTGTTCTGATCGGACATGATGTCCTCCTGCAAACTGCAGATCTGTGTAAATCACTACAATTCGGAAAGAACGGCCTGATAATAACCGGCGATAATACATATAAAGCCGCAGGAAAGACCGTTGAAGAACTTTTATCCGATAAAAAATACAATGTATTCACTATGCTCACAAATGATGCTACCGAAGCCAATGTAGATGAAGTCTGCAAAAGAGCAAAGGAGGATAAAGCTAGATTCTTACTCGCGGTAGGCGGAGGAAGCAAGATAGATATCACAAAACTTGCTGCAAAGAAACTCAAGATCCCTTTTGTAAGCATACCTACATCCGTATCTCATGACGGTATCGCATCAGACAGAGCATCCCTTAAATCTGATCTTGGACCTAGATCTGTCGAAGCAATATCTCCCACGGGCATCATTGCAGATACGGCGGTCATCAATGCCGCTCCGTTCCGTTACCTGGCATCAGGTTGCGCGGATGTCATTTCAAACCTTACAGCATTGAAAGATTGGGAATTCGCCAACAGAATGAAAAATGTCGATATAAGCAGTTCCGCATACATATTATCAGAATACGCAGCTGAAAACATAATTAGCAATTGTAAGTTAATAAGACCAAATATCGAAGAGAGCGTCTGGATGACGATGAGACCTATAATCGCTTCCGGAGTGTCGATGTGCATCGCAGGCAACTCGAGACCTACAAGCGGTTCCGAACATATGTTCTCCCATGCGGTAGACCTAATGTACCCTGGAAGGGCACTTCACGGCGAGCAATGCGGTGTAGGTTGCATCATGATGATGCAATTACACGGCGGAGATTGGAAAAGAATCAGAAATGCATTGAACGAGATCGGCGCACCCACGACTGGAAAACAACTTGGACTGACAGATGAAGAAGTGATAAATGCACTCGTGGTCGCCAAGGACATCAGAAAGGACAGATTCACCATTCTTGGAGATAACGGACTTACCAGAAAAGCTGCAGAGAATTTAGCAATAAAAACCGGTGTTATCGAGGGATAAAATGGTATTGATTACTCTGATTGGAGAACCTTTAGCCGAAGTAGGCAAAAAGTTCTATTACATGGGACCGCAAACCGAATGCAAAGAATGCAGACTTAGAGCAGTATGCTTCAATCTCGAACAGGGATCTATGTACGAGATCACAAAAATTAGAGACCAAATACACGATTGTATTGCGACGGAAGATCTCGTACATGTCGTTGAAGTACAGAAAATATCCACTTCTGCAGCCGTTCCGAAAAAATTCGCAATCGACGGCAGCGTGATAACATTCCAGGCACCGAAATGCGAACAATTGGGATGCAAGAAC
>JALNYB010000104.1 GCA_023230065.1 Candidatus Methanomethylophilaceae archaeon | reverse complement strand
GCCTCATCTCCGAAGTATTTTGAACGGAAGTATGTGAAATAGTCGTCGAATTTCAGAGAAAGATCCCCATCTTGTTGACCGTATCTCATTCCGACATATCTTGCAAGGTTGGTAGACGCTTCAGATGTTGCAAGAACATAGTAGGCTGGCATGGCATATCTGAGTGCTGGCATATCTACATATTCAATGTCTATATCCATTCCTTTTAGTGATTCCAAAGACGTATCGAATGCTTTTTTGACATCTTTGCTTACGCCATCGATGGCTTCTTTAGGAACCGCTACAGATCTTATTTTCTGGTGTTTAAGCTGTAACTCCGGCTGAGTACAGGATGTTGGGTCCATCTTATCTTTTCCTGCCATCATTGGAAGGAATTTTGAAAGGTCTGATGCTTTTGCCGATAGTATCCCGATCTTATCGAATGAATTTCCGTAATCTATGAGCCCGTATCTTGATACACGGCCATAGGTAGGCGCTATACCGTATACACCGCAAAAACTCGCGGGGCAACAGATCGAACCACCTGTAGATACTCCCAATGAAACATGATCTTCTATGACGGCAGCCGCACATGCTGACCCGCCCGATGAACCTCCGCATGATCTCTCGAGATCGAATGGGTTTTTCGGGATGCCAAAGCCGGAGTTAGTTGAGAATGTACCGAATCCGAATTCATCCATGTTGGTTTTTCCGATAAGTTTTCCACCTGCTTTTCTGATGTTGGCGATAGGTGTAGCGTCGAATGCAGGGTGGTATCCCTCTAGAATTCTTGAACCGCAACAGGTTTCGAAATCTTTCGATGTAAGGTTATCTTTCGATGAGAATAGGAATTTTGCATCTCCTGCTTCCATGTCGGAAGTGAGTGCGTTGAATATGGAGTATTTTTTGTTGACAGCATCGAGGTTTTCGAGAACAGATTTCATACTCATGAGAGCCTGGGCCCCCTGACGTATCCCTCATAGGTTTTCATATCTCTCAGTAATATGTCGGTATCGATATCCATATGTGGCTCGTCTTCTCTGAGAATGTCTGCTACTTCGATAGGGTTTACTCCGATGCCTTCACAGTCAGGAGCTTCGTCGAGCACTTCGAAATAATCCAAAATATCATCAAGATCCTTACTGTATCTTGCGAGTTCCTCTTCTGTAAGTGCGAGGTGTGCTGCGCGTGCGACCCTCTCAATGATGTCTTTGTCCATGTTTAAGACCTTAAGAAACGGATTGAAAGCCTCGGTTATATTATTTGTCCACGTTCATGCGATTGCATCGCTTTTTGATTTGGAATTTAATTAGACATATTTTGATGTTTATAGGTATAAAAATCCACTTTCATAGGTCATTGCGTATTTCTTTTTTTATACACAACAAGATAATGTGATCCGAGGTCGTGGTATTGCTGGCGATATTAGGAAGTACTGATATTTATTGATAAGATCAGCATTAGTTGTAGAGGATTAATCCATATAGTGTGAACGCATCATTTTCGAATTTGAAATTGATGTCCTGGGAGTTCAGGTATGTATCCATATTTATTCCGAATCCGCTTACAGATGGCACCATTTGATCAGGAAATTTACATGGTTCTTTAGGATAACTGCACACATCGCAGTATGTACAGCCTCCGTCTGCCAGGGGGAGTACGTCATATCCTTCTTTTCTGAGTGCATTGGCAAATTTCCTGCAGAGATCCTGATGGGCTTTCCCGATCTCTTTTATGTGTTCCCTATTTGTGAAATCGATGTTGTTGAATCTTTTATAAATGACTGCTGTATTTTTGAATCTGTTGATCTCGAACATACATTCTTCAGGTTCTCCGCTTCCCGGAGGGCATCCCCAATTGGTTCCGAACGAATTGCATAGGTTCCTGCTGCAGAGTTTTCTGCATTGTGCCATCGCGTAGATGTCCACATTTGGAGGTTTGATGATCTTGAATACGTAGTCCTTTGCGAACGGGTCATCTTTCATCGTTTCCCACAATCTGCCGGTCATGAATATGAAATCGGGATATAGATATTTGAGGTTGTCTTAGAAAAAATTGAAAATCGTAGTACGCATAGATTGTTATATCATGCAAGGAATCTCCAACTAATGAACGAGGAGACGACATCAGACAAGGACCGTGTTATAAGAGAGATCCTTAAAAACAACAATTTGTGCGTCGGTAAATTAGGTCTGAAAGTATTAGCTAGGGATGCTCTTTTGCTTTTGCCTCATTGTATTCAATATAGTGAGTGTCCTTATCGCATTGCCATTCATATGGAGAATTGTACGCGTTGCGGAGGATGTGTCATGGGAAAGATTCTCAATCTGAGAGATAAAATAGGATTTCAAATGATCATTGCACCAGGGGGAGGTTTTGCCAGAAGGGCAATAGAGAAATTGTGCCCCAAGTTCATCATTGCATCTGCATGCGAACACGATCTCGCAAGCGGTATCATGGATATCAAGGGGATTCCAATATGGGGAATACTTATATCGCGCCCTAATGGGCCATGTATTGATACATGTCTTGATTTTGCAGAGATCGATAATGCAGTAAAAAAATTTCTTATCTGAAATGGTAATGTCGCTTGTGATGTGTCGTAGCAGATCCAAAATATAAGTCACATTTGTTCTTATATTTGGGTCCCAATGATTTACTATATTATCCTTTACAGAAAGACATTAAAACTAACTTGTTACTTTATCCTTGATAAACATGGTAGCAGACAACCTCGAGAAAAAACTCGCTGCAGGAATGAAGGCGATGGATGAGGGAGATTTCAAGAAAGCATATTCTGCGTTCAAGAAGCTCGTAGAAGAATGTCCAGATAATGCAGAGTGCTGGTATTACAAAGCTGAATGTGGAAACTACGCATCTGGAATGTTTGGTGCAAAGGTAGCTCCTGAAGAGATTATGGAGTCATATAAGAAAGCTATAGAATTAGATGGAGATAGGGTTGACTACTATCAATCATATGGATCATTTTGCATCTCCGTCAATAAATATGATGAGGCTGAAAAAGCATACAACGAGGCTGCCCAGATCGATGAGTCCATGGAATCTTCATTATATTCCGAGTTTGCTATCGAGTATTACAACAATGTAATGGCAACATATGGTGACATAATGGAAGATCCAAAAGCAAGGGCCCCGTATGCTAAGAAAGCTCTTGAGTACATGTTAAAGGCACTTGAAATGTCTCCAGAAGAAGCAAAAAGTCTTTTGTAAACGCATTCAGACTTTCGACCTTTAGGTCGGGGTCTCTTTAATTTTCATTTTCATATCTTATAGGCATTTGTTTAGTTTACGTTTTAATTTGCTCTATGTGTTTAGGTTTCTTGCTTTTTATACAGCTTTTTAATTTAATTATTGAAAAATATTATTCATTTAATGATAATATTTATATACACTTAGACAATTGTCTAATTAATACTTATTATTCGTAATAAATGAGGCGAATTAAATGAAAATGATGACAAAGATCACTATGGCTGCTGTTGCAATACTTGCAATGGTTTCGGTTGTGTTACTATCTGCTCCTTTTTCATCTGCAGATGCAGGTGATGTGGCTGATGTCGCAGGTGCAAATATTTCTTGGGTCCTGGTGAGTTCTGCATTAGTGTTCATTATGGTTCCGGGAATAGCGCTGTTCTATGGAGGGATGCTCAGAAAGCAGAGTATGACCTCAATGATCACACAGACACTTATCGCCATAGGTGTGATGACCATCATGTGGGTGGTCGTTGGTTATTCTTTAGCATTTAGCGGTGATGGGGCCATAATCGGAAATCTTTCTCATGTATTCTTGGAGGGTGTAACGACAACAACAACTGGATCAGGAATATCCGATGCAGAGTTTGCACTCTTTCAAATGATGTTCGCACTGGTAACTGCAGCTATCGTACTTGGAGCATGCGCTGAGCGCATAAGATATACTGCAATGGTCTGGTTTTTAGCAATATGGTCGATTCTTGTCTATGCGCCCATGGCCCATTGGGTCTGGGGTGGAGGGTTGTTCGATCAGTATCTTACGGTCCTAGACTTCGCAGGAGGGACAGTTGTTCATATCTGTGCAGGAGTAACAGGTTTGGCGCTTGTTGCCTTTGC
>JALNYB010000102.1 GCA_023230065.1 Candidatus Methanomethylophilaceae archaeon | reverse complement strand
AGGATTGGGGGAGATAATCTTCGATATAAGTACCAAATCCACTGAGGGAACATTAGAACAACGTGCAGAAACGTTTCAAAAAAGAGCCTCAGAATGGATGTATTTTCAATTCCCCTGTATGGATTCAGGCGTGACAGTCACACTCATCGATTTTGATACCAAACTCGCGATAGAATCGTTAAAACTTACAACGTCCGATGAATTCACTGAAGGATATACGCCGTCATATCTCATAGGAACCGGAAGTTTCACTGCCAAATATGTATGCGATTCGGGTTCTTCGGTGAAAACAACAACTATAGAGACCGACGGAAGTTGCGCCCTCCCTTTAGTCGCAGAACAAGGATCCCTATTCAAGAATGCTATCACTGGTTCTGGTTCCATTCTTGCACAGATGATGACGTATCAATTAACAGCTCTGGCACAGTACAGAGTACTTAATGGCTATGGATCACTTTCCGAATACGGAGAAATGGGCACAGTTTCGATTCTTACTAAAGATGACGTGGAACAATCATATCGCAGCGCATTGTCGATGCTTGAACTTCTAAACTTCAGAATATATTCAAACGGACTCTCTCCAGATTCTAAATACATAGACCTAGCAGATTATTTCGTTGCAGATAATGGATATATAAACATTGATATCTCTGCCATATATTCTCAAGCACTGATCTCGGTCTTGGATGATCTTTGTCTAAAATGGTTCGATTACTTCTACGGTAACAAAATACTGAATCTTGTTGATAAAATCTCAGACAGCTTGAACAATGCCTGGGACTCAATCAAAGGATTCTTCTCACACAAAAACGAATTCTCGGCTGCCCCATACATCGATAAACTAATGTCATCCAACGGATATTCAGTATCTGACTACAGATATCTATTAAGTGGAAGGAACTTCACTCTGAATATCCCAGAATCAGTGATAACAGCAACTGTCTCAGAAAAGACCCAGGAACTCACGATATCTAACATTTGTGCATCAGTAGCATATCCTAATGTGGACCTTATGTGTTACAAAGGAATCTCAAATTTTAAAAGCGATTACCGGGCAGATACCAATGAAATCAGAGAATGGTTCCAAAGCATCATAAACACTGCCGCGATAAATCTCGGACAAGCAGGAACATTCGGAACTATCAGATTTAAAGTGAACCCATCTGATCCAGAAGCATTCTTAGAAACAGTTTCCAAAACTGTTACATCTTCACTGAAGAACGGCGATATTGAATTCGAGAAGATCATAGAAAATGCTATCGGAAGTCAAAATATAATCGATCCCTTCTACGCATCCATCTACAAAGTCATAAACAACAATGCAGAAACTATCTATGGCCTTTCGATATTTGAAAATAACATCAGAACAACCCTTACAACATCAGTAATTAACGAACTTGATAAAACATACGGAACGATCCTTGACCCGACTGTTGTATCATCGATTGTTGACGAAATGATGACCAGCGATCAAGTTTCAAATGCTATTGAAAACTATCGTATGGCAATATCCAAATGTGTCGCTACATTTGATTCTATGAATAAAGTGCCAGGAGGACAAAGTGGACTAATAAAAGACATATGTATCGGAACACTTCAATATGGTCTTACAGATGCGGACAAATACGGCGGAATAATAGACCGTATCTGTGGATTATGCAAAGAAGTATGTGAAAATGTCAAAGTTAACTCATACTATGGACTCACGGACCTTCCAGGATATGATTATTTCGAATTCACAGACAAAGACGGCAACAACTCTACCGAAAAACTATCTATGAACCGCACCTCTAATCCATCGATCACGGTTGATGGACCCAATTCCAACCTTTCTGAATGTATGCATTATGTGGGATTCAATGAAGATACGGGAGCATCGTTCTGTACTGTATTCACTGTAGATGTAAAAGACACTCTGAAATACTCTGTATTCAGCGCAGGCACCTTAGAATCAATCATGGGAATATCAGATTCATCGATCGATGATTCTGCAGATATCAACATCCAGTTGAAGATCGCTGTAGCAAGCGGATGGGGACTTTCCGGTGTAAAAGATTACAAAGCAAGTAACACTATCGGAGGAGACGTATGGAATGCTCTCATAGACCTTTTATCTCCTCTGCTGGAACCTTTGAGGAAGATCGTCTCTATGATTATGGACGCGATGGCCATATTCAACTCAGCACTCATGGAAGTGGCGAAATATGCATCAGCCGTTGTCGAGCGTCTTTACAACGCACTGATGGAACCTCTCGAACAACTAAAAGATCTTATAGAGGGCACCGTAGATGCTTTGATTTCCCCTATACTTGAATCAGCCGTTGATGCAGTTCAATACATTGTGGGCATTGATGCTTCTAAACAAACAGTAGGATTCTCGTTTATGGGATTCTTCCTAACATTTACAACGAAATTAGCCACACTCGTGAACAATACGAAGACACTGCTCACAATTACACTTGGATGCGATTTCGATAAACTCAATATCAGCGGATCGATAACCATTAAACAAAAAGGATCAGGATCCACAAAGGAGACGTTCGTAACAGGTTCTGCAAGCATTTCAGGTAACGGTTGGAAAGTTGATGCAGATATAGATCCACTGATGAAATCCAGTAAACACCTGATCACAATGTCAGGTGTAGTAAAAGGAGTGCAGTTCGATATCGTCCTTCCAGAACTCATTCAATATAACGAAATAGACTTTTGTCTCTCTGACGTACCTGGATTATCTGCTGTGCTGTCAAACATTCCTCTTCCCTTCCCTGGAATGAAAGCATCACTTGACGCGGGCATAGACCTGAAATTCAACATGCCCTTCGAACACGGACTCCTCATCAACGAATTCGAATCTAACCCATCTGGTTCAGATGCAGGAAATGAGTGGGCGGAACTCTATAACGCCTCCGCCTCTGCAATAGATCTTGAAGGATACACATTGAGTGCTGGATCCAATATCAAAACTAAGATCTATAAAATAACCGACACAATTTTGAAACCAGGCGAAAGAGCAATCGTAATATTCCCAGGAACATTCCTAAACAATTCGAGCTCATCCTCGCTGAAAGGCGGAGATTATCTTATACTGAAGAATGCCGACGGCGAACAGGTGGATAAGACACCTACAAAAAGCGACAGCACAAATGACAGCTACACCTGGCAGAGGGTTGCAGATGGAGCATCTGATTGGACATTCAGCGAAGGATCGCAGGATTCGCCTAACGGAGGCGGTGTTCTCAGCGGTAACATGATGAAAACCCAGATCGTCAAGGTCCTAAAAGATTCAGCTATGAAAACTATGGGTGATATGAAGAACCTAACGAATACAAAGGACCTGTCCGATTTCTTCCAGGTTGCCATGCAACGCGCAATAACATCAGGCATAGAAATGCTCTCAAACTGTCTGGTTGAAGCGTCTGTATTCGTCTCTTTGGACATAACCGATGCATCATCTACTTCATGTGTAGGATTCAAAGCAGCAATTGTTATAGATTCTGACTTCGCAGAAGACGGATTGAAATGCCTGGTCGGAGAGATAGAATCTCTGCTATTCAATATGGAAAATCCATACGGAATACAACCAAAAACCGTCATCACCGATGACATATATCTTGGCATTACAGTTTACACCGGACTAACAGCACCTAAAATCTTGAAAGACCTGAAATCTTATCCTCACATAAAATTAGGAGTTCAAATCAAAGCCAACATATCCGCTCTGTGCAAACTGATCGGACAGGATACTGGAACATGGACAGTTACAGGCGGTGTGCTTATAATGAACTGTCCATACGAAGTAATCCCATCAGCATTGAAGGCAGACAAGACACTCGATTCGGATCTGTGGCTGATCAAGGCAACCTTCAAAAAAGTGAACTCCTGAGAAGGTTCTTGAAAACTTTTTAACCCCTCTTCCATTCGCATGCACGAGTATTTATTATAGGGGAGACCATCCCGTAATTATGGTGGCCGGAATGAATTATAGGATTCCAACAGTCCTCACTTCAGAGGAATTGATGGATAAAGCATATCATAGAGCATCGAAGATCACGAAGACCGGATCAGATGCATTAGATGGTAAAAAGAAGACAATTCTAGCAAAGATAACAGCATCCGGAGATATCATTACCACCACTCT